>NZ_CP023049.2:3601556-3901686 GCF_002285635.2 Chryseobacterium piperi
ATCAACGGGGTTTCTGAAATGAAACTGAATGATTTTGAAAACTATAAGAGAACTGAATGGGAAAAAATCCAACATAAATTATTAAAAATAAACATGCGTATCCTAAAACTGGATCAGATTCAGCTTTCAGGTTTTGAATTTTTCAACCAACTTAAAAATATCATTGTAACATTCCTTGCTGCCTACTTTGTGATCAAAGGACATATGACAATTGGTGCGCTTTTAAGTGTTTCTTATATAATAGGACAAATGAATTCTCCGATTAATCAACTTGTTACTTTTTTTAGAACCTTACAAGATGCCAAGCTTAGTTTATCAAGGCTAAATGAAGTTCAAAATCATCCTGAAGAAGAAAACGAATCGCATCTCCCGTTAATGCATGAAAGATATACCCACCAAAACAGTATTGAAAAAGGAATTTATTTTAAAAATGTTTCTTATCAATATGAAGGACCACAATCTCGCTTTGTTTTGAAAGATATTAATCTTTTTATCCCAGATGGGAAAGTGACTGCAATTGTTGGAGAAAGCGGAAGCGGAAAAACGACATTGATGAAAATGCTTTTGAAATTTTATGAACCGATTTCCGGAAATATCTTTTATAACCATCATAATATTGACGATATCTCACCGGCAGATTTGAGGAGAAACTCAGGTGTCGTGATGCAGGACGGCTATATTTTCTCTGATACTATTGAACGAAATATTGCAACCAGTGATGAAAATATTGATTATGAAAGATTAGAAAAAGCAATGATCACGGCCAATATAAAATCGTTTGTTGAGAGTCTTCCTTTGGGATTAAAAACCAAAATAGGTTCTGCAGGAAATGGTCTTTCCGGCGGACAAAAGCAAAGGTTTCTAATTGCGAGAGCTGTATATAAAAATCCGCATTTTATTTTATTTGACGAAGCTACTTCAGCTTTGGACGCAGAAAACGAAAAGGTCATTCATAATAATCTTCAGTCTTTCTTTAAAGGAAAAACCGTGATTGTTGTTGCTCATCGTCTAAGCACAGTAAAAAATGCAGACCAGATTGTTGTTTTGAAAGATGGAGAGATTATCGAATTAGGAACGCATCAGGATCTGGTTAATAAAAAGACAGCTTATTATAACTTAGTAAAAAATCAATTGGAATTGGGAAGTTAATAATATGGACCTAAATTAATTATTCTCAGGACTTAATTTTTTCAATAGAAGATAAACACCTATCCAGGAAAGTGCAGACATTGTAGTGGCCAAGATCAAACTGCCGATAACATATTGAAGAAGATTGTTTTTTATCAGTTCGAAATTTAATTCCTGACCTAGAATATTGCTTTCACCATGTACGAAAGGAGCGCCGATAAATAAAGAAGCGGCAATAATAAAAGGGATAAAAGGAGGCAGACTTACATTGGAAGCAATAAAAGCCAGTACTTTATTAAGCTTAAATAGAACAGAGAGAGAAATAACAAGCAAAGTCTGAAATCCCCAAAAAGGAGATAGACCGATAAAGACTCCTAAAGCGATAGAAAAAGCTTTGGTTCTATTACTCCCATCGCTTTCCAGGACGTCCTCTTTAATGAACTTTTTAAAACTTTTCTTCCTGAAATTATTGATGAAGTTTCTGGGAATAATATACACTAAAGTAATGGCCACTAAAATAGTGTTCAGTATGCTGATCCGGGTAAAGTCTTTAAAAGGTCTGAAATGGGAAACTCTTTCTGTAGGATCATATAATACTTTGACCGGAACATTTTTGACTGGAACATGCCTCCATGCGGATCTTACGATAATTTCGATTTCAAATTCGAATTTAGGAGTAAAGTATTTTTTAGGGATTTTCAATAAAGGATATAAACGGTAACCGGATTGGGTGTCCTCTAATCTGATTCCTGTTTCAAACCAAAACCAGAAGTTGGAAAAGCGGTTTCCAAAACTGCTTTTTTTAGGAATTCCATCCTGAGACATATTTCGGTTCCCGATTAATAATACATCTTCTTTATCATGAAGTAAAGCAGTAACAAAAACGGGAATGTCATCAGGGTAATGCTGCCCATCAGAATCAATGGTTATAGCATAATGGTATCCAAGTTCCTTTGCCTTTCTGAAACCCATTTTTAAAGCATTTCCTTTGCCTTTATTTTCCGGTAAGGAAACTATAGTGATCTGAGAATATTGGCTTAATATCTGAAGCGTTGAGTCTGTAGAGCCATCATTAACAACAATAATATGGGGAGTGTAATTCAAAACACCCTGAATAACTCGTTTCAGAGTTTTCTCATTGTTGTAAGTGGGGATTAAAATGCAAACTTTCTTTTCGGAAATTGCATTTTGTACTTCAGGAAGGGTCATTGTTTTATTTTAATGAAGCTTTTTCTGCGGGCGAGAAGGTTTTAGACTGTGCAGCAAATTTCTGAATATAGCTTTTTAATGCTGAATTCTGTTTGTTGTAATTGTTCAGAATAAATGTTTTATCGTCCTTTAAGCTTGAATGATATCCCACAATTTTAGGAATGTTTTCCTGAACGCTTAAACGGATTACTCTCAATTCAATAGTATTAGGGTTATTTTTTATAACATTCTCAAGACTTGTTGCTCCGGTTTTTACAAAAGTTTTTCTCTTTCCTTTTTCCGTAGTTACTTTCGCCTCCATGATTTGAGCTGCAGCTTTGTATCCAACTGTAACAGGGTCTGAAGCAGATTGTTTTTCAGCGATAGTAATGAATGCTTGTGTATTAGCATTAGATTGATTGGCTTTTGCATAGCTGTTTCTCAAAGCTTCTAAGTCTGAAGTCTGGAAGAAGAGCATGAATGCAGGTATCAGTGATAAGATCAATTTCATGAGGTTTGTCTTTTATATTGTGCTGACATTTTTAATGCAATTGTCTCGCCAAATACCGTCGTATTTTTTACTTTGATCTCATCTTCAGTTTCATTAATATCCAGTTGCAATGTTAAATCAGGAGTTTCAAAAGGGTTAATGATTGCCATAAACTTAACATTGGAAGCCGCCTTTAAAAATAATGAAGAACCGGTAAATTCCTCAGCAAGTTCTTTTACAATCTGCATCATACAAACTCCTGGGGTGACCGGATTGTTCGGAAAATGTCCTTTGAAAATGTCATGCTCCTTGTTTAAAGTAATATGAGCTGTGAAACTCCCGTTTTCAGCTTTTTCGTATGATTGTAAAGTATAAAAATCTGTAAGAATAGTCTGCATCAGTTATTCGGTTTCTGTTATTTGAAATAGCTTAATATTGATTTTAAAATCTTTGTGCTGAAGATCAATACTATCAGCGAATATATGTTTTTTTGCTTCAAAATTAAAATTGATTTTCGGCTTATTGTTTTTAGTATACATGATCTGATTGAGCAGTCCATTGTCTTTATTGAAAAACAGATAATACTTTTTATTCTCGGTTTGAGAAAGGTAAATTTTAGAATCTTTATTTTCAAAGCTTTCATTTACCGGATACTTTCGTTTTAAAAGTTGCTGAAAATCATTTCTTAAAAAGTTTTTTACAATTTTTTTATCTAAATCAGGGATGATAAAGTTGATCTTAAAATCGTGATCTGAGATTTCAAAGTCGATCAGTTTATTGCCAAAATCAGAGGTTAATGCGACACGGTGTGTTGTTTCATTGATTTTTTTAATAACCAGTAAACCGCTCACGTGGTTTTTATAGATATCAATCTGGCATTTGTATACATAATCTTCAGTTGAAGAAAAGTATAGATTTTCGACAGCTTTCTCTGTGTTTGGAATTGCCTTTACATCTGTAAGCTGATAGGTTTTACAGGATAGTAGCAGTAAAAGAATACTACAAAGAAAACTCTGAGGCAGAAATCGGTGCATTGATCTTGGTATTTTTAAAAACAATATTGGTTGTATCTCCTGATGCTTCCAGCATGTTGACTTGGGCAACAGTCGATTCATTTTTCGGGAAATAAAGTTCTATTTGTTTAATATACTTTAATAGTTGTGTAGATTTAGGAGTGAACCTGGCGATATTGTATGATGCATTTTTAAAATAAGTAACCGTGAACTCAGGATCAGTAAACATTTTTCCATTAGAGCTTCCGACAATTAATTTATTGATTTTTTCAAAAGTTTTACTTTTTGCATCAACCGAAGATTTTTTCCCCTGATCATTGATAAATATTTTATTTTCTTTAAAAACAATACTGTACTGGTAGGGTTTTGTATACTTCCAGCTGAGCATGTTGGGAGATTTCAGAGACATTTTACCATGAGTAACAATGTTTTTGTCTAAAAAATCCATTTTTTTTGTTTGCGTGAAATCGCTCTGCAATGTTTTAATCTGCTGGGTTTCCGAAGATACCTTTGTTACAAAGGTTTTTGCTTCAGGTCCTGTCATGGCAGTTTGCGCATAAAAGATACTTGAAACGAATAAAAATGCTCCAAAAGCAATGTTCTTAATCATTTTTCTTTGATTTTATAATTGAGTCAACGGTAAACGTTGAATATTTTTTATCTTTTAAAAAATGCAATAAATCTACCAAAACACGATAGGTCTTTTCTGAAGTGTCATGCAGAAGGATAATGCTTCCGGGTTTCATTCTCCTGATAATCCTTTTGTAGACCTTCTTTTCATCATCAATAACAGTGTCTAATGAACGGACATTCCAACCAATACTTTTTTTACCCGTTCTTTTAATGGCTTTCGCTATGGAAGGGTTGGTTACTCCAAATGGAGGTCTGTATAAAGTGGTTGCTGTATTTCCGACAGACAGGATAACATCATCACATTTCTGAATTTCATCTGTCATTTTTGATGTGGATAAAAATCCGGTCGATTGAGAATGGGAGTAGGTGTGATTACCTATGGTATGCCCCTCTGCAAGTATTCTTTTGAATGTTTCCGGGTACTGTTCAATTTGCTTTCCAATACAAAAGAATGTTGCCTTTATCTGGTGCTCTTGAAGCAGGTCTAAAAATTGGGGAGTCAATGCTGTTGGTCCGTCATCAAAAGTGAGTGCGACTTCTTTGACTCTTGTTCGCTTATGAGTAATGCTATTCACAAAATACCCTAGCTGAATATCAAAAGAACCCCAGACCACAATCGCTGAAAAAAGCAAAAAACAAAACAAATATACCCAGAAAGTCCCGTGAAATGCATAAATAAATACATTACAGAACAGGTAAAATAAAATAAACAGGTAATGTTTCATCTTTTATTATTTTGAAAGTTCTTAGTTAATATTATTAATCTGTTTCACAAAGCAAAAGTTAAAGGCTAGCAATGCAGTTCAGTAAAGAATCTAAACTTAATAGTCTTCATAACTTAACTCTAAACTTAATGTTTAATTTAAAAAATTAAACATTATTTTAGAAATTAGGAAATTACTCTTTCGTCGAAATTATTCCATTCTTAAACTATCTTCAAAGACTTATCATCCTTATTCTGATGACATGCCTATCCTCAATCTTTGTTATTCTGAAAGAATCTAAACAAAGCAATAAAATCAAAACCTTTAAACTGATGAGCTTAAACTATGTTGAGATTCCTCCACTCCGCTTTCGCTTCGTTACTGAATGACAAAGAGCAACCTTATTCTTTAGCCATTTTTCTTTATTTAAATTAATTACTAATGTGTAAACAGATAAGGTGACAAACGTTATTCGCATTTATAAATTTACGATTTAGCAGTTCAGTAGCTCCATGATTTAGCCATTTAGTAGTTTGGCCCTTCCGCCTTTCTGCCATTTTGTCCTCTGCTTTATTAAACCTTCTCCAACAAGACCAAACTATGGTCACATCCTAGTAGATGATTATATAAAAGAACATATTTGATATCTTCTCTTTTTACTGAATTGATTATCATAGCCTCAGGGATCTGTTGGTTTTTAAGAATATGGCAGGCCATAAAAGTAGAAAATCCGCTGGCAGTATTAAATTCACCACTTAAATGTTTGTAATATAATAACGTAGATTCTGTAAATACTTCCATGGCATGGGTGTAATACATATCAGATTTCGCATCACCACTAAATCCTAAAATAACAGTGTCAATATTTTCAGCTTTGAGGTTATTTTTTGTTAAAAACTCATTGATAAAATGCTGAACATCATGCTGGTCCAATTGATTAATGATTTGTATATCCTTAAGCAGGGCATATGAGCTTTTTGTTGGATTTTTCTCCAAGACAAAGAAACTGGCACCTTCACCCCATAGAACCCCACCTGTTTCTGAATGCAAGAAGTCAAAGGGTAAATCTTCTGGTTTCTTAATGATGTTGTGTAATTCGTAGAGCTCCATTGTTCTTTCGGTCTGTTCATCAGTAGAGCCAACCAGAACATGCTCTGCTTCTTCATCTGTAATCTGTAGCTTAGCATCTAACAATGAAAACTCTAACGCTGAAGAAGTGTTCACATAAGTGAAGTTATATCCATGGCATTGCAGGCCCAACGCGATCTGGCCGGCAACTGTATTATGAGTAGATTGAATGAAATAAGTAGGAGTTAAAAATTCCTCATTATTTTCAATAACATTTTTCAAAAACTTTTCGGAATCCTGAGAACATCCCATTCCTGTTCCTACAATAATAGAATCTGGTTTTTCAACGCCCGCTTCTTTTAAGGCATATTGAGCGGCAACGGTGCTCATTTTTACAGTTTTAGACATTCTCCTGATCATTGTAGGAGGAATGAATTCCTTGTAATTGGGATCAATTGCTTTTATAATCTGAGCTGAGTTTTCAGGTTTCAGATGATGAAAAAATTCTTCGTTTAAAGTGTCCTGAGCAGAAATACAGGAAGCGCTGTTGATGTAAACTGAACTCATGACTTTGAAAAAATTAAAGTTGAACAATTTCCTCCAAACCCAAATGAGTTGGAAAGTACATGATTGATATTTTTTTCTTTTAGTTCAGTAACAGGAGTCAAATCAAATTCTTCCATTTGAGTTTTAAAATTCAAATTCGGAAATATTACATTGCGTTGTATCGCCAGAATAGAGTAGACAGCCTCAATTCCTGCGGCCGCCGCTAAAGTGTGCCCAGTAAATGCCTTTGTAGAACTGAATTCAGGAACATTACCCTCACCGAAAATCCGGATCATGGCAATTCCTTCAGACAGGTCATTATTAGGAGTTGCCGTTCCATGAACATTGATGTAGTCTATTTCGTCTTTTTGAATGCCGGAAATTTTTAAAGCTTGTTGCATAGCCAGATAAGCGCCTTGTCCGTTTTCCGATGATGCTGTCTGATGGTGCGCATCATTAGCATTTCCGTAACCTGAAAGGTAAGCAAGAACCTTTTTATTTTCCTTTTTAACAACTTCATCAGACTCCAATACCAGAAAAGCAGCAGCTTCTCCAAGGTTCAATCCTTTTCTGTTCTGATCAAAAGGAGTATTATAAGAATCAGTAAGAATCATAAGAGTGTTAAATCCGTTAAGAGTAAACTTGGATAAAGAATCTGTGCCCCCTACGATTACCCGGTCTAAAACTCCGTTTTTAATAAGTTTTGCTCCCATCATAATAGCATTTGCAGCAGAAGAACAGGCTGTACTTATAGT
Source organism: Chryseobacterium piperi (assembly GCF_002285635.2). NCBI lineage: Bacteria > Pseudomonadati > Bacteroidota > Flavobacteriia > Flavobacteriales > Weeksellaceae > Chryseobacterium > Chryseobacterium piperi. The sequence goes on from NZ_CP023049.2 coordinate 3,609,082, forward strand.
CGAAACCATTCCCTTCAAGCCTAAAAAGTCTGCAATGGCTAATGAGGAATTTCCGGCATCATGAGAGTCAATATATTTTTGCTTTTCAGGGAAGTCTTCATAATTATAGAAATACTTTTCAGTAATATCCATTCCTCCTACACTGGTAGACGAAATTAAGCCTGTTCTACAGGAGTTGATATCTGAAATGTTCGCATTTTCTACCGCTTCTTTTGCAGCAACCATTCCTAATAAAGTGGTTCTTGTAAAACTATTATCTTCACTTAAGTGAAGTTGCTGTATAAGATCTTTGTTGGTCTTTTTTATTTCACCAGTTTTTATTTTTCCGGCGTGTCGGGTTTCAAATAATTGAATATCTGAGATCCCGTGTTTTCCGGAATGTAATGAAATAAAATTTTCCTCCACATTGTTTCCAATGGAAGAAATAATGCCCATCCCTGTTATGGCAACTTTATGACCCATTAATTATTTTGTTCTGTTTTCTTCAATGAATTTTGCCATCGTATCGATGGATTGAAAAATCTCTTTTCCCTTTTTAGGATCGGATAATTTTATTCCATAGTCTTTATCTAAAAGGACGATAAGTTCTAAAGCATCAATAGAATCTAATCCTAATCCGCCACCAAATAAAGGGTCTGTATCTTTTATTTCTTCAATAGAAACATCTTCAAGGTTAAGAACTTCTATGATTTTGTGCTTTAATTCTAATTTTAAATCTTCCATAATATTAATTTTAATATGACAATATATCAATAAAGAATATATCAATATACCAGTTTACCAATGATTACTTCACTGCATCTAGTATTGGTACATTGGTACCATTTATAATGTGAGCAAATATACAAAAGCTTTGTAACTTTCCTGATATAGTTCTACCCAGCCACATAGTACTTTTTCGGCTTTTCGGGTGTCTAATATTTGTTGTGCATAATTGTTTAAAAAACTTTCATCGAATTCATCCAGAACAAAAAAAGCATTTTCGGTCTGCATCTGATGTCTGATGCTTATTTCTCCTACACAGATGTTAGGTAATGTATAAACAAAGACGGCAGGACTTGGAAAATAATTTTCTTTTGAATTGATACTATCCTGGTATTTAAAGTCAGTATCTAAGCTTGATGACCTGTTGGCAAAAACCAACGCCGTTCTGGTTTTGTCCTGATTTTTTAAAATCATCTCAGCAGATAAAAAGGCAAGTTTACTTAATGAATCCATTTTATGAAACTTAGGATAGTTGAGATCAAGACTCTTGTAAGCTTCTTTGGCAAACTCTTGGAATGTTATATCCTGACTTGAGAAAACGACCTTTTCATTAAGGGTTATTTTGGAATTTTGTATGGTGCAAACGGCTATTTTCTTCATTTTTTCCGGGTTAACATTTTTCTAAAACAATAGCAGCATTGCATCCTCCAAAGCCTGAGGCTGTTTTTAAAATATATTTAATTTCTGCAGGTTGTTGTTCCTTAATAATATGTAATGGCTGTGAAACTCCTGTTTCCTTGAAGTTTTTAGAAGGAAGAAGCGTGTTGTGTAAAGCACTTTCCATCGAAATAATACTTTCCAGTAAGCCGGAGGCACCTAAACAATGCCCATAAAATCCTTTCATACTATTCAAAGGGATATTCTGCAGTTCCATCCTGTTAAAAGCAATTGCTTCCATCTCATCATTATAAATCGTAGCTGTTCCATGGGCAGAAACGAAATCAATCTCTTCTGCATTCAGTTGAGCCTCTGTCATTGCATTTTTAATACTTGCATACAGTCCGTCTCCTGTTCTTGAGGGTCCGGAAATATGATTGGCATCGTTAATAGCCGAGTCTCCCAAAATTTTAAACCTAAATTTTTCGTTTTGTGAAACTGCTTCGTCAGGTTGTCCTGTGTATTGGTCTCCTGTTATATAAGCTGCAGCGGTTGCTTCCCCAATGTTAATTCCGCTACGGTTCTTATCATAAGGCTGGCAAGGCTCTGGTCCTATAGCCTGAAAAGAATTAAAACCCGAGATGACAAACTCAGTGATCTCATCTCCGGCAATGACAAATGCATCATTATAATTTCCTGACTGGATTAAATTTTTTGCAACCCCGATTGCCATTACTCCTGAAACACAGGCATTGGAAACAACAATAGGCTTTGTTTTAAATCCAAAAAAATCAGCAATTTTCTGTGCTAAGGCAGAAAGAAAAACGCTTTCCGGTAAGCCAGATTGATTTTTTAACAGACTAATATTTCCTTTTGTAGTAGAGAGGATAAATGCAGTGTTATGGGTAATGGTATGCCTCTCAACTAATGGTTTTAAACATAACAGAAACATCTTTTCTAATCGTGTAAAATTCAACTCAGAAAAGTTATTGGAGAAGGCTGTTTCTAATTTTTCTGTATCCATCATGGACGCATAGACTGCTTCCTGATTCTCAATAATTGAATGCAGCACAATTCCGGATTGATTTTGCAGTAAAGCACTCCAATTTTCAGCTACGTTCATTCCCAGGGGAGTGACGCAGTTGTAGTCCGTAATATAAACCTCCTTCATCATGATAGTTTCATTTTATCTTTCCATTCTTGAAAAAACACAGGATTGTATAAACAAAGATTTCCATCACTGTCTAAAAATACCTGGATCGTCTCACCACTGCAAACCAGTTTATTATCCTGGTTGAATAGCTCATATTTGAAAATCAGTTTTGCTGCCACAGAATTAACAAAAGTAGTTTCTATTCTGAAAGTCTCTCCATATTTTAAAGGCAGGAAATGTTCGCAGGTACTTTTTACAATAGGGGTCAGGTAGCCGGCTTTCTGGATATCAAGATAAGATAATCCATGCGCTCTCCCAAATGCCTCTCTTCCATCTTCAAAATAGGCAATATAATGCCCATGCCAGACAATTCCCAAAGGATCTGTTTCATTGAATCTTACTCTGATTTCCTCAGAAAAGCTAATATTTTTTTCTTTAGACTGCATTTTGTTTCCTTTCGTAAAAAATAGAAATTGTGACCATAGCGATGTAAAATAAAAATAATAAAATAAGCTCTTTCGCTATATCAGTAATTCCACTATTTCTTAAAATAATATCATAATAAGCATTTAATCCCCAGTTCATCGGAGAGAACTTAGCAACATGCTGCATAAATTCTGGCATAAGGAATACAGGAACCCAGATTCCACCTATTGCCGCCAAAACAACCACGGAAGTGGCGCCGAATGGGGCAGACTGTTCCTGAGTGTCTGCAATTGTTCCTAAAAGAACTCCAAATCCTATGGCAGCCAGTCCGGCAAATAAGGTTACAATAATAAGATAGAACATTTTTCCTGTCACATCAAAAGCCGGTAGATCCATATAAGGGAAAAGATACATTCCAACAGCTACCATAAGTAAAAACTGGATAATACAGATGATAAGATAGGTGAACGTTTTACCTAAAATATGAATATAATAAGGAGTTGGACTCACTCTGACCCTTACACTGGTTCCCTGGCTTTTTTCTTTTACTAAATTAATGGATAACGGAACAACAATGAAAAATATAGCAAAAAGTGTCCACGCAGGAACATTATGCTGGACAGAATTGGGAATAATTTCTATATTTCCTTTGGTCGGGGTAATTTCTTTGAAACTGATCAGGTTCTTATTTTCTTCCAAATTTTCTGTGGTTCCGAGTTGCTCCTGAAAAGCCTTGTAAATCTTTTTATTTTCAATTTCGAAAACCATTTTGTTGACGGAGTTCATGACAGAATTTTTAAACCCTGCATTAGTTGCGGGATCAAAATAAAGATGAATTTCCTTAGTTTTTGAAATTGTTTTTTTTGTAGAGGCAGAATCGGTTTCCAATCCAAATGAACTGACAATCGTCTGAACTTTAGAATCAATATTGGAATTCAGGTCCTTGGTTAAGTTTTCTGGAATAACAATAGCCATCTGATATTCTCCGGAGAAAACAGCATTTTGTGCTGATTTTTCATTATAATGGGTTAGGAGTTGGAACGTTTTACTGTTTTCCAGTTCCTTTTTGATATTTTGAGAAACATCAGATTGATCATTATCAACAAAAATAATAGGTATTTTTGAACCTTCAAGATTTTTAAAGGTAGAATCCTGAATCAGGGTAATCGTAACAATGAGCAATAAAGGCATTACGAAAATAATTACAATGCCTCCAATATCCCTTTTTAATAAAAGAATTTCCTTGATAAAGCTTCTCCACAATTTATACAACAACATCTCTTAGTTCTTTTCCGGTTAGTGAAATGAAAACGTCTTCCAGGTTTTCAGCGGTGGCAATTTGTGTAACGAGCTCTTCCGGGCTTCCTACAGCATGAATTCTTCCTTTGTCTATAATGGCAATTTTTGTGCAAAATTCTTCTGCCTCCGAAAGATGATGGGAAGTATAAATAATGCACGTGCCATTTTTATTGAGCTCCTGAAGAAAATCGATGATTACTTTTTTAGATTGAACATCTACTCCGACTGTTGGTTCATCCAGGAAAAGAACTTTAGGGTTATGAAGTGTTCCGGCGATGAGGTTACATCGACGTTTCATTCCTCCCGAAAATTGTTCTACCTTTTTATCTGCAAATTTAGATAAACCCATTCTTTCTAGCGATTCATCAATGCTTTTGTGAAGGGTTTTATGTTTTAATCCGTATAGGCTTCCGAAAAACAGTAAATTTTCTTTTGCAGTCAGGGTTGGATATAACGCATATTCCTGTGGAACAATACCTATAATCTGTTTTATTTTAGAACTATCTTTTTTAGGGGATAATCCATTAATAGTAAAATGTCCTGAACTAGGTTTTATAAGCCCTGAAAGCATAGAAATCAAAGTAGTTTTTCCAGCACCATTTGGGCCAAGAATTCCGTAGATTTCATTTTTGCTTATATTCAAAGAAATATCATTGACTGAAAACTCATCAGAATTTTTATATTTCTTATATAGATTCTTGATTTCAATAATATGCTCTGCCATTGCTAGATCGCTTTTCTCAGTTTTTTGTAAAAAGCTTCTTCTAAGTCTGCGATATGAAGCATAGACTTTGAAAGCTCCTGATAGATATTACTCTTTGAGTTCCGGTTTTTATAAACGCGGGCAATATCCACTGCGAAATCTCTCCATAAATCTCCTATTGCTGTAATTTCTTTTGAAAGCTCTCTCAGCTGATCATTTTTAAGGATGTCTGCGGCTTCCTGTAAAAAGGCTCCGTAAATGAATCTGAAACCACCACCGCCAGTTCCTATTTCTTCCTGCATTCTTATCAGTTGCCCCAGATAATGATTGGTAACCTTTGTTCCCTTTTTTTCAGCCCACTTCGGAATACTTCTGGCCACCCATCTCATTGCTTTTATTCCGATAAGAGGAACCGGAGCCAGCATATTTTTGCAAGTGTCCTTAATTCCTTTTTTGATGGCTTCTTCTACATTGATATTTTCAGGGATGTAAACAGGAAAGTACATATGTCCTTTCGGAGGCAGAGCTCCTTTGGCATATCTTACTTTTTCCAGTTCTGCTTCAGAGAGCGAAGTGACATAATCCATTACAGGGTCACTGATGAGAAATCTTCCCTCTTCTTTACCATACACTACAAGATTGTGTGCATTGAAATGAAATTTATATTCCTCCGGAAAATAAGTAAGGTTAAAAACTCCCACCTGAAGACCGGTAGGAATATTATTTTCCAGATTTTTTTCTAACGCTGCTTGAGCATCTCTAGGATTTGAAAACTTTTGTCTCTTAATTTTAATGCCCAGTCTCTTTGCCGCTTTACTAAAAATAGCACCGGGCATCGGACGATAGCTGAAACCTGGAGCAAAATTAACTTTTAGAAAAGGCAGATACACGAAAAATAATCCGGAACCAATTCCGAAGATCATAGGTTCGCTTAGCTTTATACCTTTGTAGCGTAGTAAATTAGAAGCAACACCGTTTTCACAATGAGCTGTTTGATGGTGTTCAAAATTCAATTTCATTATTTTCCGTCGAAATTTTTTAATTCCGCCACTGTGATTCCAAATGCATCCGCATATTTCTTCAGCACAGTATCGCTTAGTGTTTTAAATATTTTTGGTTTTGTATGTCTTTTCACCCGCCATTGCCACATTCCAACATAAGCAGAAAGTACAGCTAAGTCCATTTTATTCAGTTCCATGAAATAAATAATAGGGCTTACGATATGGTTGGCTACATTTTGTCTGGCTTCTTCTATTCTTTCATTAATCAGAGCCATGGATTCATCCAGCGCCAGCTTTTTAGCCTCCCAGCCTATGCTGTTTGCTGTAGTATAATTGTCATTCTCATCAGTAACATATACGACTTCCGTCATATTTGCTGATTTTAGATTACTTTCATCCTGAGGAAGATCTTGTTTTTTCATCGTTTACTTATTGTTGTACTTTTTGAATAAACAAATTGATTTCGGCCCTTATTATTAACTCATCGTGATTAAAAGTTTCACAGAAAATATTACAAATGTTTTCATATTGAGAAATAAGCGAAGCCCTTGACGTGATTTCATCACCTACTTTAGGTAATGAAAAGATTTCAATCTTTTTGATATTGGTGATGAAACCGATCACTTTTGTTTCGATATCGGGACCTTCGAAAAAGCTTTGTCCTAAAATAGACGAACAGGTCTGTGCCGAATGCTCTATTAATCCAGCTTCCACGAGTTTGTTATTGTGAACGAAAATATTATCGTCGGTTATCTTAAAGGAAGTTACGACTTTTTCTTCAGTCAATTCCAAAATATAATCTACCATCAGCATGGGTTCGCGATGAGGTAAATAATGGTGTATATTGATGATGTCGTCTTCCTTTAATTTCATTACAATTATTTTACAACCGTTTTCATTTGAGAGTTTGCTATTACCACATCATTTAATTTAGTAATGCAGTTGACCAATGTAACTCCCATTACTTCATTGAGAATGGTAACCTCTGTTTTCAGAAGATCTCCAACTTTCGGAAGCATTTCGGCATCGAAAGATTTAATGGCTCCAATATAACCTGTAGGGGCTTCTTTCCCTAGCAAATAATATTTGTAACCTGTATGTAATGCCACACTCTGTGCTTGGTGCTCTATTAATCCAGAAGCTTGAAAAGTTCCGTTCTGAACAAAAATATTCTCTTGTTTTATTATAAAACCTGAAACCAGATGACTTTCAGAATACTCTGTAAGTTCATGTACCATTACAAAAGGATGCCTTTGCGGGATCAGGCTTTCAATAAAATCTTTATCGGATATGGGCAGATTCTTCTCCATTAGCACACCGTTAGTAAGGCACATGAATAAGCAAACCTTCCACTCTCCGGAACACAAAGAAGTACTTTTTCTCCTTTTTTCAACTTTCCTGAATTCATCAGTTCTTCCAAAGCAATAAAGATAGAGCCGGCTCCGATGTTACCCACTTCCGAAAGGTTATAATACCATTTTTCCCATGGGAAATCCATGCTCTTTTTAGCAAATTCTTCCTTAAGTCCATTTTTAAAGTAGCCTGAAGAAATGTGTGCCAATACATGGTCTATTTTTTCAGGGTCCAGCTGATGCTTGTCAAAAGAAGCTCTTAAGCTTTCTGCTCCTTTTACCAATATATACTGATCTAAAAGTTTTGTATCTTGTTTTAAGGCAAATAAAGATTGTTTTAACCATTCATCAGAAGGATAGTCGGCCCATGATTTTAAGCTTCCATCTTCTTGTTTTTCACAACCTGAATACATACATGCTTCAATTTCATGAGCATAAGAGTAAAAGTCAATAAACTCTACTCTTAAAGAGATGCTATTTTCTCTTGGTTTATTCTCTAATAATAATGCACCGGCACCATCAGAAAGCATCCATCTCAGGAATTCCCTTTTAAAAGCAATGATGGGTCTTTCTTCCAATAGTTTTAGATTCTCCGCTTCATGATTAAATTTATCTGCAGTCATCCATGCTGAGAATCTTTCTGAACCTACACATACAGCGTTGTCGCGTACACCGGCTTTTACAGAAAGGAATCCGTAATTAAAAGCATTCATCCCGGAATTACAAAGTCCTGTCGATGTATTGATTTCTATTGACTTTCCAATATTTAGCTCACCATGAACCATCGAAGAATGAGATGGCTGGATTTGATCTGCCGAGGTAGTTCCACAAGATAATAACTGTATATCTTCTTTTGTGAAACTTTCATCGAAAAGACCCTCTACAGCTTTTGCCGTAATTTGTGCATTGGTGTGAGTGATTTTTCCGCCTTTCTCTAATGCATAATATCTTGTCTTAATCTGATTATTTCTTAAGATTAAAGCCCTTGCTTTAGAAGGTGTGTCGTTGACCAAACCAAGATAACTTTCCATTTCATCATTAGAAACCGGCTCATTGGGTAAGTATGTTGAAGCTTTGGTTATAAATACGTCTTTCATCTCTTATTTTAAATTTATTCCTTGTAAATATTTTTTTTGTTTCTGCCTTTTAGATCTTAAAATTGGTGCCAATAGTATATGAAAGACCAAAACGATAGGCGAGATAATCCATATTGCTGCCATCAAATATACCTTAAAGAATTTTATCAGCAATGGTCGCTTTTCTTTTTTCTTGATAATGAGGTTGGACCAAACGGTGAAGATTTTATTTCCCACTTTTTCTACTCTCACAAGAAATGGCCTGATTTCTACTGCTCCATTTTCTACCAGGTCAGGTTGAAGATTTTGCCAATCATTATCTTCAAAATGTCTTTTAATAATCTCTCCATATTTTCCTGCTCCTGAAATCTCTTTATCTGAAATTCCTGCGGCGGGTAGCAATCCGGATTTTTCTTTTTTACCGGTGGTCAGCCAGCGTAAAATAGTTAATACACTGGTATAATTATCATGCCTATCTACCAATGCAATATTTCCGACAAGTTTTGCATTAAGATTTTTCAAATAAACCTTAAGCTTTTCCTGTGATAACATCCACATATTACGGGTTCCTGAAACAGTAACGACTGGGGTGTCTTTTAAAATGTTTTCTGCGTAGCCGCTCTTCAAAAAGGAAATAATAGGAATGGAAGGAGTCAGATACCAAACCTGATATCCGAATATGATTAAGTCAAACTTTTTATTTAACACTTCTTCAGGAGGTGGAACTATTTCTCTCGGAATCTGTAAATAAGATTCCGGAAAGGTATTAAAGAAAACATCACTTGGCCATGGAAAAGGGAAGTCTTCCTTCAGCTTTATGTTGTAATAGGTCACAGCGAATTCATCCTTTTTGTCTTCAAAAGGTTGGGCTATATTTTTTACAATGTCTTCCAATTGACCCGTTTGCGTATAATATAAGACAAGTATGTTCTTCTGCATGAAAATTTTTATTGATTACAAAAATATACTTTTAATATTTATCAGTTATCTCTTGTATATTTTTATTGATTCTGAAATAAAATATGAATTGTAATCGCTATTTTGGAGCGATATGTTTTTAGTGTTCATGAAAATAATGATTTCAGGAAGTTTGTCAATGCTGTTTATATCATAGTTTTCATTGGAAACTAAAAGTATACCAACATCCTTATTGATCTCTGAAATATCATTAATGTAGTTTAATTTTCTTCTTTTTACCAAATAATTATGCTTTGCCACTTGCTGTTTCTCCAGGTCACTTATTAAACTGAAAATTTTTCTATCTGCTTCCTGAAGGGTTAGCAAAATATCTGTCTGGCCATAATCATCAGCAATATGAAGAATAGTAGCATTTTTAGGAATGTGTTTATTCAGTTCAAAATAAACAGATTTGTTTTTCTTAAAATCTTCTTTTACACGTTCTACGATTTCTGCCTCTTTATAAAGGAAGCTTAGAAATAATTTCTTTTTAAAATAATTTTCATCTTCCAACTCGCTTCTTAGCTTTGAAAATTGTTCTCTGAAGAAAGCATTGATTTTTTTTGTTCTCTCAGAATAGGTGTTTCCAAATGTATGATCTTCCTTATGGATCCGATCTCCTATTTTTATAGTAATGCTTCCGTCATAAATGATGAAATCACCTTTAGGCAGAACTTGAGAGTTTCCATGGATATAAACCGGAACAATATCCATATTGAGTTGTTCGGAAAGATAAAAAGCACCTTTGTGAAATCTTTTTATATCATTGGTATATGAGCGTTCCGCTTCCGGGAAGACTACTAAAGAATAGCCCTGCTTCACTTTTTCTTTTAGTTGATCGATTCCATTTTCTATCCCCTGGGATACGGGATAGAAACCCATTGCTTTTACAATACGACCAAAAATAGGTGAGTTGTATACCCAATCATTCACCAGGTATATAATTTTGTAATGAGTCATTGCAATGGCAAGGGTATCCAGAAAAGAAGTGTGATTGGAAATGATAATAGCGGGTTGGCTAAAATTTTCTTTGGGATTCTTAATAATGGTCTTTTTTACAAAAGAATTCGTGTATAAAACAGACGTTAGGAATTTTGCAATGAATATTTTGATATATCGTAAAGTGTTTCCTTTTGCCTTTCTAACAAAAATGCTCCCGAAAAGAGAGAATAGAATTCCTCCAAGTCCATAGTACACAAAAGATAAAACTGAATGTAAGAATAGTCTTAATGTAATAGGTGAAAGGCCTTTTTTGGCTCTGTTGGTAATTAAGAGTCTGAACCAAAAAGGATATAATGTTGAGGTAATAATAATTACTGAAAACATTCCTATTAAGGCAACCAGTGCTAAAGAATGCAAAGCAGGATGTTTTGCAAAGATTAATGAACCGATAGAGAGAATGGTTGTAAAAACGGCCAGAATGATTGAAGTCCTATACGTAGGAAGTTCATTTTTTCCGGTAGTATGCTCCTTTTGCATGGCTTTCGTAAGGAATATGCTGAAATCGTCTCCAACTCCGAAAACTAGAGTGCAGACTACAGTACTGAAAATATTGAGTTCTAGTCCTAAAAAATATAAAATTCCAGCAGTTACTACCCCTGTTAAAACTATTGGAAACATCGTGAGAATCGTCAATTCAAAATTTCTGAAAAAAACGATAATGGTAAGAATGATAGCCAGTAACGAATAATTGATCAGGGTGTTGAAATCTTTTTTAAGCAGTCCTAAAAAAGTTTCATTCATCTGCTGGCGATCGATTGCTAAAGCATCATGCTCTTTTTCTACATCTTTAATGAATGCATCTCTTTTATTCTCGTCAACCTTAACGATATTTGAAATGGTATAGAATCCTTTTTCTTGACTTAAAAATTCGGAAACCTGCAAGGCTTTTACTTTTTCATAATCTTTCAGATCTAATGTTGAGTAATTTTTATTTAAAAGTTCATTGAATTGATTGAAAGCGCTGTCGTTAAATCCGAATTTATTACCATTGGCAATAAGTTCTGATATAGTATTGTTTTTTTTATTGGTGTCCCAGAACTCATTCCAGCTTTTAATCTTTTTCTGCTGGTCTTTTTCAGATAATACCACGTTTCCTAAAGAATTATAGCTTAAAATTTTCCCTTGCTTCTTTTCTTTTTCTAAAAATTTGCTCAGTTCTGAATTCCGGGTTAATGCTTCATCTTCTGAATCTCCATAAGAAATAGTATATATTGATTTAGAAGTGATATCGGAAAGCTTTTGAAGCTTTGCTTCACTGATTTTTAAGTCTTTGGGAATATAGTTTAAATCACCAATATCTTCATTGAAGCCAACGTGTCTGAATCCGAATAAGCAAGCAATTATAACTAATGAGCAGACAATGATGAGTGGCTTGTTTTTTTCGTACTGATAAGAACCTATCTTGTCAATAAAGTTTGTATTAATTTTTTCATCTTTTACCTTTGGATGATAGAGCTGAGGGACAATGATTAAAGCTGAAATGGAAGACAGTATTACTGTTATGGATGCAAATAGTCCTAAATCTTTTAGGGCTTCTGATCTCACGAAAATAAGACACAAAAAAGAAACAGCCGTAGTGGCACTACTTAGAATAATAGGCTGTGTGATTTCCTTATAAAGTTCCTCAATATTGTTGTTGTGTTTATAATGAGTAAGAATATGAAGGGCATAATCTATGGTAATCCCAATTAAAATGGCGCCTACGCTTAATGATATTGCTGAAATCTTATCTTTAATAAAATACAATATCAGCAAGGCTAACAAAACGGAGACTACGGTAGGAAGAAAAACAATAATAGGAGTAAATAAGTTTCTGAAATAATAAATAAGTAATATCAAAAGCACAGTCATGGAGATCATCACTGTGTTCTGAATGTCTTTTTTAATCTGTTCAGCATTGGCAACAGCTATCACTGGTGATCCGAAGTAGCTTACTTCTGTTTTTCCTTTAAACTTTTTATTGATGTTATCTTTTATTTCATTGAGCTGATCGACAAAAAACTCATTGTTTTTGGTATCGTTACTTTTATTTTTAGGATCAATAAAAAGCAATAGGTTCTTCCCGTCTTTAGTAATGATATAATTGTCTTCCAGCTTAAAATATTTACTAATATTGAGTGCGTTAAGTTTTTTAATGCCTAAAAAAGTAATTCCAAGTGGATCTTTTTTTATAAACTCTTTAGTAACAAGACTCGTGGGCGCTGCCAATGATATATAATTATTTTCTACCTGTTGGGCAATGCTATCTTTCTGTAGCTTTTGGCTGATTTCCTTATAATCATTTTCGTCCAGTAATAAAGGTAGGTTCCTATTGATAAAATCAAATGTTTCTGAGATTTCATCATCGTTGACTTTTCCCTGAATGGAACCAATGTATTTTTGTAATGGGGTAATTTTTTCTAAAAAATAATCAGCTGTTTCAGATAATTGGAAATTATCTTCAGTAGATTTATTTTCTATGATAACAATAATTTTATCAGAAAAGTTGAGTTGCTTGAGGACTTTTGCTGTGAGATCGGACTTTTCACTTTTAGGAATAATCTGATTAATGTCTTCCTCAAAATTGATTTTTGATGCAAAAAATAGACATATGAGGGCTGTTCCTACTGTAAATAATATAGTGAGGAGTTTGTTTTTAGAAATTAAATAATATAGAAATATAAAAAAACGATGCATCGCATTACAAAATCAAGATTGCAAATTTAATTTTTTAAGTATTAGTTCAAAACTTTTAATGCTTAAGTTTGGTTGAAAATCAATAAAATATTTAGGTGAAATGAAAAAAACTTATACTTTTGCAAATGTTCCCTATTAATAATATATTTTAAAACAAAATTATTACGAATAAAAAGCTGTTTTGATATGTTGAAAATATTTGATGAAAAAATGAACGGATTTTTATTTACTATAATTCTTCCGCTTTTGCTGTTTGCTATGTCTTATTATGGATTTGAGTCTTCATATACCAGACTCAAAACGGCGGAAAGGCCTCCGGACTATTTGTTTTCATCTGTTTATGCTTACAGAGTAATTCCTAATTATCTTAGTTTGTATCTGACAGGAGTTGGGGAGTATGTCATAGATCATTATCTCACATTTTTTAGAAAGTTTCTTCTAAAAAACGGAACGGCATTTTATCATAGTCTTTTTTTTGTTCTTTATTTTCTGGTTTTTGACAAAGTGCTTAAAGTGAAGCCGATTGTACTTTTGCAGTCTATTCTTTCAGTAATTATAAGAACTTATTATCAATTTAAAAATGCTGTGAACTAATTATGAGTTTATTACACCCATATTATATAATTGCCATGGTCTATATGCTAATTTTTAGCATTCAAGAAGTTTATGGAAATAAGGTAGATAGAAAATGGTTTTGGTTTTTAGGGGTTTATCTTGTAATTATTGCTGGTCTTCGTGATAATGTAGGACCAGACTATGGAAGCTATTGGAGTATTTATTTTTATTCAAGTACTAAAGAATACTGGAGTATTTTTATGAAAGCTCTGCATATTGAGACTTCGGAAAGTATAGATATAGAATGGTTATATGTATTGATTAATAAAATAATGATTGGAGTATTTAATGCTCCGTACTACATGCTGCTTTTATTAATCGCGATTTTGGCTATATTTTTTAAGGTACGATACACTGAAGATAATACTTTTTACCCCTTCACTTTTACTTTGTTTATGTTTATTCCTGGTTTTTTTGTTGGTGAGAGCGGGCAGATAAGGCAAAATTTAGCAACTTTTATGATTTATTTTGCGATTAAGTATATTAAAGAAAGGAAGTTGTGGCATTATTTATTCTTTGTTTTCATAGGTTCAGGTATTCATAATGTGTGTTATCTATTTTTGCCCATGTACTGGCTTGTACGCATGCCTATGAATAAAACAATAATGTTGATATTGATTATTGGGTCGATAATTTTATCTCCATTTGAGGTGTATAGGTTTTTTGGGGATTTTTTAGGTAATATGGCTTCTGATAGTGAGCTTATAGGAGGTTTTAATGGGTATATGGATGAAACGGCAGAAAGGTTGAATGGAGGGTTTGGTATTCCTGAAGCGATGATGGCTATTCTCACATTCTTTTTATTTGCTTTTGACACTAAAATGGTTCAAAAATACCCTTACTATGAATATCACAGAATGTATGCAGTTGTAGGTATTTGTATGTATTTTATTTTTAGAAGTAATCCTGTTTTTTCTTCCCGATTGGTTGGAGCATTCGTTGGCTTTGCTTATATATTGATTCCTAATGCTATGTATGTTACCTCAAAAATGACCAAATCACTCATTTATTCATTTATACTGGCGTTAGTGGTGTTTAATTTCATTGTATTTTCAACTTTTAATAACATTAAAGCTGGACGATTTTCGATTGATCTTTATAAAAATCATATTTTACCTTAATAATTAATAATTATTCCAGCAGATCAAAGAGCCGGTACATTAATGTGCCGGCTCTTTGATCTGCTGGAATTTTCAATTCTAGATTGTTTTTAAGCAGAATATTCTTCTAGTGTATTATAAATTTAATATGGATTATTTACAATTTGCTGTGATAAAATTGTAGTTTTGCTGAATTAAGTTATGAAATTAAATTTACATAAATAAATAATTAATTATGTTTTATTTTTAGTGTAATTAATTTATAAAATAGTTATTAATAATATTAATGACTATTTGTTGTTTAGGGCTTAAAATTTGCAGTTGTGTTTAAACATCAAACTTAAGGATATGAGAAACGTATTCAAGAACTTAGTGACAATATTGTGTTTTGTCTCGATTGGTGTCTCTTCTATGAATCTTTCATTCGAAAAGAATGCTATAGGATTAATCAATAATTATTTATTAAAAAAGAGGGATTCTTTGATCAAGATTCCAGAAGAGTTCAATAAAGCCAATAGTTTGAAAATCACTTCAATTAAACAGGCCCAGAGAAAGGTTGCTGTTGATTGGAGCAAAGCCCCGAATAGCTATATTTTTGATCCAAGCCAGACTTCATCTGGAATAATAATCCCTGTCAGGAAGGCATACGCAATGTGGGAAGGTGATAAATATGTAGGAGGAGATGGGATTCCTGTGGGTAAGTTGGCGGCTGATGTGCTATGGGAAGATGTTCCGGGGCTTATATTGAGTGGCTCTGACTATGCTTTGGAAATGATAGATTCAGGGCAAAATGCAAAAATTAGAGTCCCGGTTAATAAGTCTAAGAAAGGAAATGCTGTAATAGCATTTAGGGTAAATGGTGATATTTTCTGGTCCTGGCATGTATGGGTAACGGACGATCCTACTAATGGATCTGCGTATAAGAGTTTTGCCGGAGTAACAAGGGAGAGAAATGATGGAATAATAGAGGTGATTCCGGATTCGGAATGGAAGTGGATGGATAGAAATTTAGGGGCTGTAGAGAGAACGATTACGGGTATGGAATGGAATAGAAATGGAGGGTTGTTATATCAATGGGGAAGGAAGGATCCGATACCCCCTCTAGTGTATAGAGGAAATGATTTTTATGAAGTTTCGGGCTCTATAGGAAGAGTAAGACACCGGGGGGCTAAAAACTTTACCAATGCCGTGAGAATTGATGATCTTAGAAAATTTGTTTTATTATCCAATGCGGATGTTAAAAATAATATCAAACTATCGGTAAAAAATCCATTGAGTCTTATCTACGTTAATAAAAATGACAACTCCGGACCTGCTTATTATAATAACAATAGCAATCTAATGGTTAATTGGTTCGGAACCTTAGTTAACCTGAAAGACAGCCAACTTACAGAGCTTAATTTATGGTCTGATAATTCGCGTGGAAAGGTCAATACAGACTATAGTACGGATACTGCAGCTCAGCCTTATAGAGATAAATCTGCATATGATCCATGTCCAAACGGGTGGAGGATTCCGTCTGTATTGGTTGCTAATTTGGCTTCTGCAAATTATGTAGATGATATTAGAGTTGATTTTTCCCCTTTTGGAGTAAGAACCAATACTCCAAAAAATACGTTTGAAAATAGCGGGTATCATATAATAAAGCCTACGGATGCTAATATTGCTAATTTTATGAAGGGATTTAAATTGTATTCTAATATTGGATTTGATTTGTCCAATGTTGATGGGTATGATATGGGAATATTTCCAGGTATCGGTCTTATTGCAATTAATGCTCAGTCGGGCCAATTTACAGATCAGCATCATACGAGTCTATGGACAGCCACTATGGCTAAACATTTTGATTCTACCCCTGCTACTACAGCAAGGGGGTTATTTATGGTGCCTGACAAAGGTCAATCAGATGTTCCTGATCCCAACTTTCCCAATATAAAAGGAAGATTCCAATATTTGCCTTTAATGGGTATGAATACATCTAGTGCAAATGGATGCAGATGTATAAAAGATCCTTTGTATGTAGTGGATAATTATGATTTTCCAACAGAGTTTTTAAATGATGGAGCGGGATATTGGGGAGGGATTGATGATCCTAATAGCTATCAGATTGTTAAAAGTACTTCATTATCTGTTGTTGAAATTCCAATCAGTAAGGCATTTTCGGTTCAAAGTCAACTTCTTGGAAATTTGGAAATATTAAATGCTTCCAGTTTTAATAATTTAAAAACTAATGTGCTTTGGACTACGAATAGTAACTTGATAAATAAAATTGTTGTGTCAAACCCAGCACCCAATTCATTAGACGATATTGTTAATTCAGAGATTTTAGTTCAGGTTAATCCTAATCAAAGCGGAAATGCTGTGGTGACCTTGCATAACGGTAGTATAACGAATCCTGTATATTGGAGTTGGCATGTTTGGGTTACAGATACTCCTATCAATACTTATCAATATACTACTGAGCTGCCTGTAGGAAATGTAACTAACTATATCAATTATGTGGATAAAGCAGATATTGTTTTGCAGACAGAATTTATGGATAGGAATTTAGGGGCTACCGATGCATTCCCTGTTGTGGCTAATGGTCTTACACCTACGTCCGCAGAGTTGGCGAAGATAAGGGCGTCCACAGGATTGCATTACCAGTGGGGAAGAAAAGATCCTATTCCAACATTTCAATATGCAGATAACCGGGTATCTTATAATGTATTTTTAGGAAATACTGCTGCGAATGGCTCTGTTGCTTATACAACTCTTACTGCAGCAACCTATAATAATACCTCAGGGAATTATATAGTACCCTATAATACATATTCTAACGCTTCAAATGCTAATGTGCTGGATAGTGATAAGATTTCAGATAAAATTGCAAAAATTCTTTCTTATTCTGTTAAGAGTCCCCTGGTATATATGGTTCCAAGTACTTTTGCTTCTTATAATAGCAGTGTTCCGAGCTATACCAATGGGACAGATTGGTTATCAAATGAGCCGAATTTGGCGCCGGACAGATGGGGGCGTGGTGGAAAAAAATCACCGTTTGATCCTTGTCCTGAAGGATGGAGGATTCCTGATGTTTCAGGAGTAGCTATTATATCAGGAAAGGATTTTGGTATGACACCATGGTATAAAAAAGATAAAAATGTAGCCAGTTCGTATAGTGTAATAAATGATTATCTTGGAGTGAGAGTGAGGAACCCCAGTACTACCTCTACAATAGGATATACTTTTAATAATTCTGCTTATGCGGTAGGGAATTTTCCTAATTCAGGCTCCAGAGGATTTAGAAGTGTTACAGGGAATCAGTCGGCACAAGGAACATATAATGTACTTAATTTTCAATATCCTGGAGTTTGGACAGGAGCTTTGATCTCAAATTATATAGGCAGACCTATTAATATTTTGTTTGATGCTGCTTCTAGTGCTAATCGGATGATTGCATTTAATGACAATAATGATCCCTATTTCGGGATGAGTTGCCGTTGTGTGAAAATGAAATATGATACAAATGGAAATGAAGAAGGGGTTATTCCCAAGCTTCAGATCACTTCATTATCTGCCACAAGGGAGGCAATGCCTTTGAGTAAAAGCGATATCAAGGATATTGTTAGCAAAGAAAAAAATTCAGTATTTCCTAATCCTGTAAAAAATGATCTTTACATAAAAGCTCCTAATAATGAAGGCTATTATTATCAAATATATAATATGTCCGGGCAATTAGTGAAATCCGGTAAGTTTGAAAATGGAAAGACAAGTCTTTCATTACTTAGTTCGGGAATTTATTTAATAAGAATTAACAGCGAAAATAATATTATTAAGATTATTAAAGAATAACTGTAAAGGGAGGTCACTTCATTTTTGAAATGACCTCTTTTTTTTACTTATTAAAAAAAATGTTGTTATTTGATATGTGTATTATAACATTTTACTTCATTTATTAATTTTATGGCCATAGGTGAAAAATTCTATAAATATATTTTAAATTAAGAATAATTCGATGTAAACTGCTTATTTTGAAAGAGTGACGGCCTTAAAACTACTGTTTTTAAATACATAAGATTCCGAATTAAAAAATTGTAACAAAATCTATCTAATAAAAAAGCTTTACTTTTGCAAAAATTTTAGAATGTCGAAAAATTTAGTAATCGTAGAGTCCCCGGCCAAAGCAAAAACTATTCAGAAATATTTAGGAAAGGATTTTGATGTGAAATCGAGTTTCGGTCATATCCGGGATTTACCCAAAAAAGGAATGGGAATTGATCTTGAGACATTCAGTCCTGATTACGAAGTTTCTGCAGACAAGAAGAAATTAGTAACGGAATTGAAATCTGCTGTAAAAAAAGCTGAAATAGTTTGGTTAGCTTCCGATGAGGATCGTGAAGGAGAGGCTATTGCATGGCATTTGGCAGATGAATTAAAATTAAAACCGGAAAACAGAAAAAGAATTGTTTTCCATGAGATTACTAAAAATGCCATTCTAAAAGCAATCGAAAATCCTAGAGATATTGATCAAAATTTGGTGAATGCTCAACAGGCCCGAAGAGTTTTAGACCGAATTGTAGGTTTTGAAATGTCTCCGGTTCTTTGGAAAAAAGTGAAACCAGGATTATCTGCGGGTAGAGTTCAGTCTGTAGCTGTAAGGTTGATTGTTGAAAGAGAAAAGGAAATTCGTGTATTCACCCCAAAAGCAAGTTTTAAATTAGAAGGTATTTTCTTAAATAAAACGGAGCAGGAAATTTCCGCAAAACTTAAAAAGGATTTTGAAAAAGAAGAAGATGCTGAAAAGTTCCTAGAAACGGCAAAAACTACAGAATTTAAAGTTCTGAATGTTGAAACTAAGCCGGGAACACGTTCTGCATCCGCACCTTTTACAACTTCTACACTACAACAGGAAGCATCTTCAAGATTAGGCTATAACGTTACCAATACGATGCGTCTTGCTCAAAGATTATATGAGGAGGGGTATATTACTTACATGAGAACAGACTCAGTAAATCTTTCTCAGGAGGCAATAGAAGGAGCAAAAAAACAAATTATTTCAGAATATGGAACGGAATATTCTGCTCCAAGGAAATATACTACAAAGTCAGCTTCGGCACAGGAAGCTCACGAGGCTATTCGTCCTACTGATTTTGGAGTAAAGAGTATCGGTGATACTCAATTAAACAGATTATATCAGCTGATATACAGAAGAACACTGGCCTCTCAGATGGCTAATGCTAAAATAGAGAAAACAGTAATTGAAATTGGGAACCCTAGCTTGCCGCAGCATTTTGAAGCGCAGGGAGAGGTGATCATTTTTGATGGTTTCTTAAAAGCTTATGGAATTGTAAAAACCGAAGATGAAGATGATGAGAATAATGAAAAGTTATTGCCAAAGGTAAGTATAGGAGAGGTTTTAGAATATAAATCAATCACAGCAACTGAAAAATTTACCAGACCAAGTGCACGATATACGGAAGCAGGATTGGTAAAAAAACTTGAAGAATTAGGAATTGGTCGTCCATCTACTTATGCGCCGACAATTCAGACTATTCAAAATCGTGAGTATGTTGATAAACGTGAGATTGAACCGCAAACTCGGGAAGTAGTAAAAATGTCTTTAGTAAAAGACAAAATAAAAAAAGTAGTTCTTGACGAAAAGTTCGGCGGAGATAAAAATAAATTTGTTCCTACAGATATAGGTGAAGTTGTTAATGACTTCCTTATCGATCATTTTAAAGAGATCCTGGATTACGGATTCACAGCAAGAGTAGAAGAAAGTTTTGATGAAATTGCCAATGGTGATCAAAAATGGAAGGAGATGATGACTGACTTCTATTCTAAATTTCACCCGAGAATTGCTGATGTTGAAGAAAATGCAGATCGCGCTAACGGGGACCGGTTATTAGGAGTTGATCCTAAAACAGGTAAAAATGTACATGCAAGAATTGGTAGATTTGGAGCAATGATCCAGATTGGAGAAACTGAAGATGAAGAAAAGCCAACTTTTGCATCATTAATGGTTGGTCAGAATATTGCAACCATTAGCCTTGAAGAAGCTCTGGAATTATTCAAATTACCTTTCGAACTTAATGATTACGAAGGACAGGCTGTTTCCGTAGGAGTTGGTAGATTCGGGCCTTACGTAAAATGGGGTGAAACATATATTAGCATTCCTAAAGGTGAAGACCCTCTTTCCGTAGATCAAAAACGTGCGGAAGAAATCATTGGTGAAAAGAAAAAAGCAGATGCTCCGATTGCGACTTATAAAGGAGAGCCTGTAACAAAAGGAACCGGAAGATTTGGACCATTTATCAAATACCAGAGCATTTTTGTGAATGTTCCTAAAAAATATAACTTTGATAATCTTTCTCAGAGCGATATCAACGAATTAATTGATGCAAAATTGGAGAAAGAAGCCAATAGGTATATCCAGCAATGGGAAAAGGAGAAAATTTCTATTGAAAATGGAAGATGGGGCCCATTCGTTAAATTTGGAAAGGCGATGTTTAAGATTCCAAAGAAAAAGGATGAAACCAAATATGATGCTGAAGAATTAAAAGAAGTTTCTTTGGATGAGGTGAAAAAGTGGATTACAGCCCAGGATAAAAATGCATTTGCAGAGAAGAAAAAGCCTGCGGCTAAGAAGAAGGCTCCTGCAGCAAAAAAAACAACAGCCAAAAAGAAGTAATTTTAAAATTATACATATAAAGCCATTAACATTGTGTGTTAATGGCTTTTTTATGAGGATAAAATGATTTTATTTTAATATTTTTGATTTTAAGATTTAATTTAGAGAGAATGGATTTTGAAGATTTTATTATTTCCCCGAGAAATTTCAAAACTGAAAACTGGCAGATCGGAAATCGAATAAAGAAAGAGATAAAGGAAGACAGTATTGTTTTGCTGTTTGTCTCTGATTATCGAGGGGCCAACGGTGAAGCAGAGGTACAAGATTTTACGGCAATAAGAAAGGAATTTTATAAACTTTCACAACTGGATTTTGAAATTCCCATTATTGATTTAGGTGATTTGGTCTCGGGTAAATCCGTTCAGGATTCTCACTATATTCTACAAGAAGTTTTATCTGCTTGTCATTACAAAAGAGCTATTCCCGTAATTATTGGAGGGTCAAATGATTTTGCGTACTCCTTGTTCTCCGGGTTGAATTTTCATCAAAAAAATATTAATTATACGCAGATCAGTAATATCATTTCTCTTAAACAGGGAGAGGAGATTAATGAGCACACTTTTTTAAGCAAAATCTTAGGAGCTAAAAACTTTTCCATTAAAAATTATCATCATCTCGGGTATCAGAAACATTTAAATGAAGTTGATTCTGTGAAGCTGATCAAAGAAGTAGAGTTTGATATTATCCGACTTGCGGAAATGATGAATTCTACAGAAAAAACAGAACCTTTCTTTAGAAAAGCGGATCTGGTCACCGTTAATTGTGATGCTATTGAAAGCTTTAGTGAGCCTTTTTCAATGAATCCACAGGTAAATGGGCTAAATAGAAGAGAAATTTGTGCTTATATGAAGGAGATAGGGCTTAGTGAAAATCTAAAGTCTGTGGGTATTTTTAATTACAATATTTATTCTGAAAGCCAACTTAATCACCAGCTTTTAGCACAGATGATCTGGTATTTAATTGAAGGAATTAATATTCAGAGGTCTCACCCAAAAGAAAGGCATTATGAGGTGTTTTATGTTCTGATTGATGATTATCAATATGCATTTAAGCGAGATACTTTCAGTGATTTATGGTATTTTGGCGATGATGAAAATATAGAAAATTGCATTCCGTGCTCAAGAAAAGACTTTGATGAGGCAAAAAAAGGATGGTTGAACGCAAGGCTGACGAAAATTTAATATATGGTAAACACTGTTCCCGCAAAAATTTCTATCATAGTTCCCGTCTACAATGTTGAAAACTATCTGGCAAAATGTCTGGATTCTTTAATGAATCAGACCCTTAGCAGTATTGAAGTTGTTATTGTTAATGATGGAAGCAAAGATACCTCTGAAAAGATTATCCAAGAATATGCTAAAGCATTTCCTGATAAGATAAAGGCATATAATAAGGAAAATGGAGGGCTGAGCGATGCAAGGAATTTTGGAATAGATCACGCAACAGCAGAATATATAGGGTTTGTAGATAGTGATGACTATGTTACGGCAGATATGTTTGAAGAAATGCTAGCCTTAGCTGAAAAACATGGTGCAGAAATGGTTATTTGCAATATTCAAAAGGTTGACGAATCCGGAAATATAACCCAGAAGTTAAAGCAGTTACCTAATATGTCGGAGAAAATAGATTTAGAAAAGAATTTTTCTGTCTTTTCAGATTTAAGTTATTTCGCATGTAATAAATTATTCAGAAAAGAGCTTTTTACTCAAAAGCGGTTCAAAAAAGCGGTGCATTTTGAAGATATTCAACTTATTCCACAGCTTTTATTGGAATGTAAAACGCTGGCACAAACCCAAAAATTTCATTATCAGTATCTGGAACGTACGGATTCTATTACAAAGACACATACAGAAAAGGGGCTTGATATTTTAAGAGCAGTAGAGGATGTAGAATCTGCATTTGAAAAGTCCCAATATTCGTCAAAGGAAAAAGAGCTAAAAAACTTTCAGATTTTGGAAGGAGTATATACTTTTCTAGCCTATCTGGCCTATGTGAAGGATAAGAAAACTTTTTATGAAATGTCGAATCAACTAGGTGTTTTTATTAAAAAAAGAAATCTTAAAATTAAAGATATATTAAACTATACTCGTTTTGGTAGGAATTATATTTTATATTTGCCACTGAAAAAAAAGATATTTTATCTATTATATTTTGCCGGACAAAAGAAATTGATAAGAAAATTAATCTAAACACAAATGCAAGTGCTACTGTTTCAATATAATAAGCTATTATTGGATAGTTTTTAATATGTGATAACTAGAAAATATTCTGCTGTCAGAAACAAAAAGCGCTTAATTAGAAAAAAATGAAGAATTTTGAATTGTTCTTGAGCGATGTGGGGATTTCTATTTTTTATGTAAAAATAGGATTAGGCTTCTTGTTCTCTTTTTTAATTACATTTTTCTCCGTTCCTACCATTATTAAAATTTCTAGAAGAAAAAATCTGATGGATGAGCCGGGAGTAAGAAGTTCTCACCTGAGAAAAATACCTAATCTTGGGGGTATTGCTATCTTCTATTCAATAGGTATTTGTACTTCTATTTTTGCATACGAACTTTTTGACTTGTATAAATTTTTGTTTGCTTCCTTACTTATTCTTCTGTATGTGGGTGTGATGGATGATATTGTGGTGATGCGGGCATATAAAAAGCTGGTGGCACAGATTGTTGTATCGGCACTTATTGTCATAGGATCAGATATCAGAATCAGAAATTTGTTTGGAATTTTTGGAATTTATGAACTAGAATACGTTTTAAGTGTTTTATTTAGTATTGTCACTTTTATTATTCTTATCAATGCATTTAACTTAATTGATGGGATTGATGGCCTGGCAGGAGGATACTCTGTGATATGTAGTGCGTTGTTTGGGATAAGCTATTACAGATTGGGTGAATATAATTATCCGCTAGTTGTATTGTCTGTCGTTATAATTGGAGCTGTTTTAGCGTTTCTTTATTATAATCTGTCTAATTATAGAACCAATAAAATATTCATGGGAGATACAGGGTCGATGTTATTGGGCTTTTTATTAGCATTTACAGGGATTTGTTTTATAGATATATTTATAGATAAAAAGCTCCCGGATATACCAAGATACCATTTGCAATCTGCACCTGCGATCGCAGTAGCTATCTTGATTTTACCAATTGTAGATACATTAAATGTAATTATTGTAAGGCTTTGGAATAAAAAATCTCCATTTGAAGCTGATAAGAACCATATTCATCATAAGCTTTTAAAGCTTAATATAACACATAGGAGATCAGGGATTTATATTATAATGTATTATCTTTTTATAGTTATGGTTGCTTATTATTTAAGACATATCGATGTAAATTTATTACTTCTGGTAATTGTCATATTAGGCTTTGCAGGTGCTTATTTCCCGGATTTTATTTATTACACCAGAAATAATAAAAAGTAACAATTAAATCTTTATTTTTGTAAACAACATTGAAAATATGATGAATTATTTTAAAAATTTGTTCCTTCTAATACTACCTATTTTTTTTACTTCTTGTATTACAAAAAAGGATGTGAGGTATTTACAGCCTAATGAAAATCTTGTGATTAATGAAGAAGGGCTTGTCCCTTACAATATTCCTATTTATAGGATCACTAAAAATGACATATTAAACCTTAATATTGTTACAACACCTAAGGGAGATGCCGCACAATTTTATTCAACATTAAATACTTCGGGAAGTACGGTAACTCCAAATTCGAATGTGAATGCTGCGGCTACCATGGGGCGTACAGGGAATAATGGAGGAGGAAATACTAATTTTTATTTTAATGGGTTAAAAGTAGACTCCAATGGAGATATCAATGTTTTTGGTATCGGTTATATTAAAGCTGAAGGAAGAACAATTGAAGAAATAACGAAAGAAATCCAAGAAAAAGTAAATGAAAACTTCCAGGATGGAAAATCACAAGTGAGATTAAATACAGATGGTATTACTTATTATATTCTTGGAGATACTGAGGGAATAGAGATTTCAGGCGAAAAAATTGCCCACAAAAATACACTAACTATCACCGAAGCATTAGCTATTAATGGAGGGCTAAATAAAAGTGTTGATAGAAAATCAATTGTAATTCATAGAAAATTACCAGAAGGAATTAAAATAGCAAAAATAGATCTTACCCGTGAAGATGTAATGAACTCACCATATTATTATATACAAAATGGAGATGAAATTTATCTTAATACAAGAGGAAAGAGTTTGAATGGATTAGGAAAGGATCCGATACAGACGATAGCGACAGGGGTTTCATTAATTACAACAGCTTTGTCAGTTTATTTAATTCTAACAAGACTTTAATATTATGATTCCAGGAAAAGAAACTGTAGAGAAAAATAGTTCTCAAAAAGAAAAGAGTGGCAACTTCGAATTATTTGATATTGAACACTTTCTTAGGAGGATATTAAATAACTGGTATTGGTTTGTTCTTATGCTGTTCATTGGATACTCTATTTCTTGGATGTATGGGAAGTATTATGCACAAAATATTTATGCTTCGAACTTATCCTTAAGTGTTTCAAATAATACCTCGAGTTACTTTACTCCAAACCAATCTATTAATTTTATCTGGGGGCAAGGGGGAAATCAGGATGGAATTTACTTGAAAAAAATGCTTTTATCAAGATCTCATAATGAATTTCTTGTGAAAGAATTGGACCTTTTTGTTAATTACTCAACTAAAGGATCTATAAAGTCAACGTATTTAGATAAGGACGACTCTCCTGTATTCGTACAAATAGATAAAAAGCACCTGCAACAGATTGATTATCCTATAACCATTATTCCTAAAGGAGCGGGTACATATGAAGTTGTTTTGCCGGAAACAGGAGAATCAACAAACTTATATAGTTATGAAGTAGAAGGTTTTCAAAGTATCAAAAATTATAAAAGACCAGCAAATAAAATAATCAGAATAGGAGATTGGTATACCTCTCCTAATTTGAAATTCAGATTACTTGAAAATCCTATAAAGACCAGTATTAAGCTTGATAATATTATTGTTAATTTTACTTCAGTAAATCAATCTGTTAATAGTATTGTTTCTTCGGTTGGAGTTGAGTTTGATAAAGAAATTAATACCATTATGATTATTACTAAAAAAGGGTTTAATCTAAATGGGACAGTAAACTTCTTAAATAGATCTGTAAGCCAATTACAGAAAAAGAGAATGTTGGATAAAGTTACCGTTGATAAAAATACAGAAAGTTATCTTAAAAATAATCTTAATGAGGTAAGAAAACAGCTTGACTCAAGTGCAAATATTCTTAATTACCTAAAAACTTCCGAAAAGTTATATGATATTAAAGATAGAGATGAGAAGTCTTTAATTAAAATCAAAGATCTTGAGGCAAAGAAAGCCGATTTAGTGAGTAAATTAAGTTCTCTCAATAATATTAAAAATACTATTGATACCCAGAATTTTGACAATATGATAAGTACCAATGCAGCTGGATTTGAAGATGGAATGTTCTCTGCATCTGTTACGGAACTTAAAGCACTGTACCTGAAGAGGAGAGAGATGTCAACTATTTATAGACCCAACTCTGAACCTATGAAAGAAATTAATAGGTTGATTAATGAAGCTAAACAAAATTCTTCAAGTGCTTTAAGTAATTATTATAGTGGATATTATAAAGAAATAAGCAAGATCGACCAACAAATAGCTGAAGCTAATGCTGATCTTGATGCTTATCCTGAAAAAGAAAGAAAATATTTAGATGCAGAAAGAGGATATAATATAATTGAGGCAACTTATAATAGCCTGCTTGGGCGACAAAGTGAAACTAAGATGAGAATGGCAACCAGCCAATCGGATATAACAGTTATTGACCCTGCAAAAAATGTTGGACAGGGACCAATTGGTCCTAACGTAAAAGGAACCAAATTTGCTATTATAGGAGGATTGTTATTTTTACCATTATTGTTTATACTTGCTGGTGAGCTATTAGATAATAAGATAAGAAACATTAAAGAGCTATTAGGTGCAACCAAAATTCCTTTACTTGGTGTGGTTGGAAATAATAATAACGAAAATATGCTTACCGTTTTAGAGCAGCCGAAGTCTTCGGTTTCAGAAGCATTTAGAGGAATAAGAGCGAACATGAGGTTTTTATCGGGTGAAAATGATAGAAGTAAAGTGGTGCTTATTACATCTTCTATTGGAGGAGAGGGTAAAACTTACGTTTCAATTAACTTGGCATCTGTACTTGGATTAAGCGACAAAAAAACAATCTTACTAGGAATGGACTTAAGAAAGCCTAAGATTTTTGGTGATTTTAAGATTGATAATAAATATGGAATTTCAAATTATTTGACAGGAGAAGTTTCGATAGATCAAATTATTAATAAAACAAAAATTCCTAATCTGGATGTTGCTACATCTGGTCCTATTCCTCCCAATCCATCGGAGTTATTGATGAGTAATAAAAACATCAATTTTATTGAAGAACTTAGAAATATCTATGACTTCATTATTATTGACTCACCACCAGTGGGATTAGTTGCAGATTCCTATGAACTGATGAAATACTCGGACACGAATATTTATGTTGTTCGTCATGAATATACAGAGAAGTATATGCTTAAAATGATTACTGAAAAATATCATAATAATGAAATAAAGAACTTAGGTCTTGTTTATAATGACTATACTGTAAAACAAGGCTATGGTTACGGCTATGGTTATGGCTATGGATACGGTTATGGGTATTTTGATGAAGATAAAAACTATAAAGAACCATTATTGATTAAAATAAGAAATAAGGTGCAGTCAATATTTAATAAAAAATAATATATTTAAACCCTCATTTAATGGGGGTTTATTATATATGTAGAATTTCGAATCTATTAAAAAAAGAATATTTCGGGCACTTTGTCGTTTACTTTATAACAAATTATGTTTTTTTGTTTGTTTTTAACTAAACATTAAGAATATCATTAATATAAAAATGTTTTATATTTGCAAAAATTAATTTTTAAAATAACCATAAATCCATATTCTTTTATGAATAAAAAATTATTGTTTAGCTTCCTTACCGTCCTTGGAACATTGGTGAGTGTCAAAGCACAAAGAAACGAATTGGGGGTTCGTCTAGGTATGAGTAACCTAGTGGGTGATATAGGAAGTACGAGTTATATTTTACAAAAGCCGTTGGATTTAAGCAGAGCTTCAGATTGGGGAATCCCATTTTATGGAGGTATTTTATATAGATTTAATTTTAACCCTTACCAGACTGTTAGATTAGACTTAGGATATAATCAGATTCAGTTTAGTGATAAAGCAGCAAAGGAAGATTACAGAAGAAATAGAAACTCATTTGGAAAGAATAATGTATATGAAGCGAGTTTAATGTTTGAGTATAATTTTTTCCCGGTAAACAATGAGCAGATAAGTATGGTGAGTCCATATATATTTGGAGGGATTGGAGGTTTAATGTTTGATGCACCGAAGGCGACTTTGATCAATGATTTTAGAAGAGATGCAGATGGGGTGGCACAGGCACCAATTAATGAAATGGATTTTACAACAAGAGCAGAATACTCACTGGGGAGAAAAGTAACCGTGCATATTCCTTTTGGAGTTGGATTGAAATATAAATTCAATCATAGCTGGGCAATATTTGCTGAAGCTACTTTTAGATATACATTAACAGATCAGTTAGATCATAGTAAGATATTAACTAAAGATGTGAAGTCCTCTTATAATGCGGATATTTTAAGTCCGAACACAGGAGGGTCCCTACTACAAACGGGAGATTATTATGCTGTTTCTAAAGAAAGAGAAACTGCATTTGTTAATGAAAGAAATATTGGAGATACAAAATCTAAAGACTGGATGAATACCTTTAGTTTAGGGCTTACGTTCTCTTTTGGAAGACCTCCATGTTATTGTGATTAATGAATATGTCGTTGATTAAAGATAAAATAAATTCAGAGAATTTACCAAAACATGTTGCCATTATAATGGATGGTAACGGAAGATGGGCTAAATCTCGTGGCGAAGAAAGAACTTTTGGTCACAAAAATGCTATTAATGCTGTGAGAAATGCCATTAATGCATGTAATGAGATTGATATCCCTTATTTAACATTGTATACATTTTCTTCGGAAAATTGGAATCGGCCTGCTAATGAAGTAAACACTTTAATGAGTTTACTGACAGAAACATTATTGTTAGAAGCCGAGGAGATTTTCAGTAAGGGATTGCGGATGCATGTTATTGGTAATTTGGAAAAACTGCCTCCACTTGTGAAAGATCAGTTAATGAGAGTAGTAGAGCTAACAAAAGAAAACACAAAAGGGAATTTGGTATTAGCCATAAGCTATGGCTCTCAAAATGAGATACTAAATGCTGTAAAAAATATAAGTTCTGATGTAAAAGAAGGAAAGATAGAAGTAGAGAATATTGATGAAAAATTATTCGAAAATTATCTTTATACAAAAGATTTTCCTCCTGTAGATTTGCTTATAAGAACCAGTGGTGAAACAAGAATAAGCAACTTTCTCCTTTGGCAGATCGCCTATGCAGAACTCCAATTTTTAAATGTTCTGTGGCCAGACTTTACAAAAGATATTTTCTTCCAATGTATTGTTGATTATCAAAACAAAGAAAGAAGATATGGCCTAACTGGCGAACAAATAAAAATCCAATAATTTTTAAGAAAAGAAAGACTACGATAAAATGAAGTTTAGACTATTACCCATCATCATGTTTGTTGCTTCTGCACATTTTTATGGACAGGTAACTCCACAGGATAGCACAAAAGTGAGTAACCCTGTGCATGCAGAAAATCAAGCAGGAACTTACGTTCTTAAAGACATTGTTGTAGATGGGGTTAAGAAATATACGCCTGCGCAAATCTTAAGATTTACAGGTTTATCTAAAGGAGAAAATGTGGATATTCCAGGACAAAAAGTTAGCAATGCTATCAAAAAGCTTTGGGACACCCAATCATTTTCTGAAGTAGAAGTTTATGTTCAAAGTATTGAAGGAGAAACGGTAGTTTTGAAATTTTACTTACAGGACCTAAAGGAACTTGGAGAAGTTAAATTTTCCGGAAAGGGAATTGGTAAATCGAAAAGTGAAAAACTGGCGAAAGATAACAACCTTAAACCGGGAACTAAAATTACACAGAATTTAGTTTCAAGTCTTAAAACAAATATTCCGAAAGATTACATCAAAAAAGGATTTGCAGATGCTAAAATTTCCATTCAGGATAAAGTAAATGCAAATGATCCTGCTTTAGTGAATTGGACTATTAATGTAGATAAGGGTAAGAGAATAAAGATCGACCACATCGAGTTCGAAGGGAATGAAAATGTAAGTGATAGACAATTAAGAAATAAAGCTTTCAAAGAAACGAAACAAAAGAGATTCGGTATTGGAGGTATCTTGAAGTCATCGAAATTTATTGAAAGTAAATATCAGGAAGATAAACAAAGCTTGATCAGTTACTATAACTCTTTAGGATATCGAGATGCAACTATTGTTTCAGATTCTGTCTGGAGAAATAAAAAGAATAATTACGAAATTAATGTAAAACTAAAAGAAGGTAAAAAATACTATATCGGAGATGTTACTTTTACCGGAAATACAGTATATGTTACGGAGTATTTACAAAGACTTCTAGGTTATAAAAAAGGGGATATTTACGATGCTGTAGGTTTCAATAAAAAAGTTGGTGAAGACGGAGGAAAAGAAGATGATTCAGATATCAAATCCGTATATATGAATAACGGATACCTTTTCTCAAATGTAACACCGGTTGAAAAATCTGTATCAGGTGACTCTATTAACTTAGAAATTAGAATAAACGAAGGAGAGCAGGCGACATGGAACAGAGTTACCTGGCAAGGGAATACCACAACTCATGACCACGTTATTCTTAGAGCCTTGAGAACGAAACCAGGAGAATTATTTAAGAAAACAGAAATCAAGAGAACTTATTTTGATTTAGCAGGTATGTCCTTTTTCGACCCACAACAAATTGGTCAGGATATTCAGCCAAATCAGCAGGATAATACAGTAGATATAAACTGGAAGCTAGTAGAAAAAGGATCCTCACAGGTTCAGTTGCAAGCTGGTTACGGGGGGAATAGTTTTATCGGAACATTAGGATTGACCTTTAATAATTTCTCATTAAAAAATTTCCTTAAGTTCAAAGACTTCAGGCCGGTACCTCAGGGAGATGGACAGATTCTATCTATTCAGGCGCAGGCTGGTCAGTTTTTCCAGAATTATGGGGTTTCATTTACTGAGCCTTGGTTATTCGGGACAAAACCTACAGCACTTTCTGTAAGTGTCAATAACTCTATCGTTAGGTATAATACATCCATTACTTCTACAAGTACTGATCCATCAAAATTGAATATTTTCTCTGCTTCAGTGGGGTTAAACAGATTATTAAGATGGCCGGATGATTATTTCTCTTTGTATACGGGGCTCCAATATCAGAACTATAACTTTAAAAACTATCCGTTTGACTTTGGGGGATCAACAGAAAACTATGGAAGCGCTAATAACTTAAGCATAAATGTAGGATTAAGCAGAAACTCTGCTGGGATAGATCCAATATTCCCAACAGTAGGTTCTAATATTGAGCTTTCTGCAAAATTCACTCCGCCATACTCATTGTTTAGTAATAAAAATTATGATGCGATGACTCCAGCAGCTAAGTATAAATGGATGGAATTTTACAAGGTTAAATTCAAAGCTGATGTTTATAATGAAATTATTGGAAAGCTGGTATTAAGATCTTCTGCAGAAATGGGATTCATGGATGGGTATAATAAACAATTAGGTGCTCCTCCGTTTGAAAGATTCTATATGGGAGGAACCGGACTTTTCGGAGGAAGGTTTGATGGTAGAGAATTGATTCCTTTAAGAGGTTATCAGAATGCAAGTCAATATGGTGGAGATGGAAGCCAGGGAGATATTACTCCAAGAGGGGGTGGAACTATTTATAATAGATTTACTTTAGAATTAAGGTATCCTATTTCCTTGAATCAAACTGCTAAGATTTATGCATTAACTTTTGCTGAAGGAGGAAATGTTTGGAATTCATGGGGTACTTACAACCCATTCCAGTTAAAAAGATCTGTTGGTGT
Source organism: Chryseobacterium piperi (assembly GCF_002285635.2). Lineage (NCBI taxonomy): Bacteria > Pseudomonadati > Bacteroidota > Flavobacteriia > Flavobacteriales > Weeksellaceae > Chryseobacterium > Chryseobacterium piperi. The sequence continues at coordinate 3,641,606 of NZ_CP023049.2, forward strand.
AGGGGTAAGAGTTTATATGGGTGCTTTCGGGTTAATAGGATTTGACTTCGCTTATGGATTTGATAAGACAGTTTCGGGTCAAATTTCAGGTTGGCAGACACACTTCTTAATGAACCAAACATTATAATTCATAATATGAAGAATTTTAAAATTATTTTCACTTTTGTATTATTTTTGCTTTTTAGTTTTAGCAATGCTCAGAAAATAGGAGTTGTAGACACTGAATATATTTTAAATAAACTTCCACAGTATAAAGAAGCAGAAGCAAGACTGAACTCGCAAATTGATACTTGGCAATCAGAACTTCAGAGTTTGCAGTCTGAATATGAAAAGAAAAGATCAGCTTTTGAAAATGAAAGAGTATTATTGGTAGGAGATCAATTAAAGCTGAGAGAGAAGGAAGTAATGGATTTGGACAAAAACATTAAAACCACGACAAGCTTGCGTTTTGGGACTAGTGGAGAAATTACTAAATTACGATCTAATTTGGTTCAACCTTTTCAAGACCAAATCTGGAATGCTATTAAAACGATGTCTGAGAAAAACGGCTTGGGCATAGTTCTTGATAAAAGCAATAACATTAGTGTTATTTTTCTTCAAAAGAGATATGACTATACCGATAAAGTATTAGATATCCTTTTGAAAGGAACGGAAAAAAATGAAAAAACTAATAAAAGTAAAAAGTAATTAATAATTAACTTTTACTGAAATTAAAGATCTAAAAAACAAATTAAATTATTTATTTACCAGTTATGAAAAAATTAAGTGTATTATTTGCAGCAGTAATGATGGTTGTATCTGTAGGTATGGCAAAAGCTCAAAAAATTGCAACTTTAGATGTTATAGGTGTTCTTAACGCAATGCCTGAAAAGAAAAAAGCAGATGCTGATTTAAAAACTTTCTTAGATGCTAAGCAAGCTGAAATCAAAAAGAAAGCAGATGCTGGACAAGCTAAATTAAAGCAATACTCTGAGGAAGCTCCTAAGAAATCTGCTGAAGAAAACAAAGCAAGAGAAGGTGAGTTAGCAAAAATGCAAGAAGAAATTCAGCAAATGAATGACAAAGCTCAAAAAGATTTTACTGCTAAGCAAGATGCAGCTTATGAGCCTGTTGAGAAAAAATTAAACGAAGCTGTATCTAAAGTAGCTAAAGCTAGCGGATACGACTATATTATGGATGCAAATTCTTCTGCATTTGTTTACAAAGGAGGTGTTGATGCAACTCCAGCTGTAAAAAAAGAATTAGGTGTTCAATAATTTTAACAAATTAACAAACATTTATAAAACTAACCATCTCTTTTAGAGGTGGTTTTTTTATTTTTGCCAAATGGAAAAAGAAGTATCAACAACGGTTAAAGTTAGGTTTAGCGATTGTGATCCGATAGGGCATTTGAATAATGTCAAATATCTGGACTATATGTTTAATGCCAGGGAAGATCATGTAGAAACATTCTATGGCTTTACGTATGAAGAGTACACCAAAAAAACAGGATGTACCTGGATTGCCATACAGAATGAAATTGCCTATTTAAAAGAAGTAAGATATAATACCCAGGTAGTCATTAGCAGTAAGACAATCGATGTGCAGGACAGAACTGCCAAAGTTGAAATTCTGATGAAGAGTCTTGATGAAAAAACTATCCATGCCGTTTTATGGGTTACTGTAATTTATTTTAATGTGAAAACAAGAAAATCGGATATTCATCCGGAAGATGTTAAAGAAATTTTCCATAAGTTTTATGTTGATTTAGAACAAAAAGATTTTCAATCTAGAGTTAAGTTTTTAAGATCTCAAAACGCAAAAAATTCGTAATGAAAAAAATAGTAGTAATTGGAAGTAACGGTCAGCTGGGGAACTGTATCAGAAAAATAGCTCCAGATTTTGAAAATGAATATGAATTTATTTTTACAGATTCAAAAACGTTAGATATTACAGATGAAGGGCAGGTAGATAGCTTCTTTTATGACCATAAGCCGGATTTCTGTATTAATGCATCAGCTTATACTGCTGTAGACCTTGCCGAAACCGAGAAAGACAAAGCATTTGCAGTCAATGCTGAAGGTGTTGCTCACCTGGCTCAGGCATCTTTTGATCATAAAGCCATACTTATACATGTTTCCACAGATTATGTATTTGATGGAGAAACCAATCTGTGCTATTCAGAAGATGATTTTACAAATCCGATTGGCGTATACGGAGAATCAAAACTAAAGGGAGAAGAATTGGCATTGGAGATCAATCCTAAAACAATTATTCTTAGAACTTCGTGGCTATATTCAGAGTTCAATAAAAACTTTGTTAAGACTATGTTGAACTTATTTTCACAAAAACCTGAATTAGGAATTGTAGCGGATCAATTTGGACAACCAACTAATGCTAATGATTTGGCAGAAGCTATTATGGATATTATTAAGGCGCCACAGAAAAGCTTTGGTATTTTCCATTTTTCAAACTACCCTGAAACGACCTGGTTTGAATTTGCAAAGAAAATTGCTGAATTCTCGAAATCTTCCATTAAATTGAATGCTCTAACTACCGAACAATATCCAACTCCGGCAAAAAGGCCAAAGAGAAGTACGATGTGTTTAGATAAAATAGAAGGTACCTATAAAATTGAACCCAAGCATTGGGAAAACAGTTTGGAAGAATGTGTCAATATTCTTTCTCAATAATATATATTATAATATGAAAAATCTTGCAATTGTTATTTTTGTTTTAGCCACTCAGTTTTTTGCTGCACAGAATGTGTACTTAACAAAAGTTGAAAAGACAAATGATAATACGGATAAATTTTTATTTAAAATAAAGGAGGAGATAAAAGACGCCCAATACTTGGGAGAAGTTGAAGTGCAAGGTTTTTCAAAAGATGATGCAGCTATTTTTTCATTGATCTATAAAAAAGCAAAAGAGATTGGTGCTAATACATTTTCTTTACAACCTTTTGAAAATGTTGATGGATCTCCACAGGCTTTTAATCCTGCAAATTATAAACTAAATATGTATTATTTATCCAAAGAGAAGTTAGTTTCACAAACTGGTTATCTGTATTTGTTTGCCTCTTCAGATAGAGATCAGAAAATAAGTATTAATAGAAAAGACTATAATTTGTCTCCCCGATCTTTCCTGAAAATAGAAACAGTACCGGGAGATGTTTATACCATATCTACCAGAAAGCTTTTAGGGTCCACTATAAAACTTCAGCCAAAACAAGGAGAAGTGAATCAATACTTTCAAATCTCAGCCTTAAAAGTAAAATCCGACACTTCCGGAGTAGGAGGATTAAACTTGAAATCCGGAGATATAATTGGTTTGGAAAAATCTTTTGCAGAATTTTTAAGCCTAATATATTCTAAATTAAATTATAAGTAAGCGTTTACTTCTATAATAATTATATATAACCCCCGAATCAATTCGGGGGTTATATATTTTCACTTTGGTTTATAATAAAGATAAACGTTCTGCGAAACCTTTCTATTATCAGGAAACCCCTCCAGGATATGCCATATTGAAATTTTATGATGACGGCTCATTTGAGAATGAATATATAGTACACCACTATTAAGTTATCATATATATATAATAGTAGTGTCACACAAGTAAGCCGGCTTTATGCCGGTTTACTTGTATTTATATACACTATATAGCAGGTAAATTACCCAAGCTCCTGCTTTTTCCACGCTTTCTCTATCTCCCAAAACCTTTTCTCTTCCCTCTTCATTCCCTAGTTCCTAAGCCTTTCTTCCTTGTGCCATTCTGTTTCCCTTGATTCTCTTAAATAAATGTTTAAATTTTTAAAACTGTATTTCAGATAGTTAAGAATAAATATGAATTAAAAGTAAACTTTATGTTAAATAGATTTGGAAGGGTGGGGTAAATAGTGGTAATTTTGCACCACTGAAAACGAGAGATAGTAGGTAGCGCAGAGAACGGTAAACATTAGGAAACAGGCTTAAAAAATAAATGAGAATTTATTTTGATAATAAGAAAAAGTTTGTATCTTTGCAATCCCAATTAAGGGAGCGCAGAAGAAGAGTGGTTAAGGTTTTGGAAGAGTTTAGGGTTAGAAAAAAAGACTTTAAAATTTCTTTAAAAAACATTTGGTCATTTGAAAATAATTAATTACTTTTGCACTCGCAAATATGGAGCGACACTGACAGATAGATTGCTTCATTAAAAAGCGGAAGATATAAAGATCATTGACATACAATATAACAACCAAGTAAGGAAAAACTAAAGCGTCAAAACTTTGAGTGAGTCAGACAAACATACAATGGAGAGTTTGATCCTGGCTCAGGATGAACGCTAGCGGGAGGCCTAACACATGCAAGCCGAGCGGTAGATTGTCTTCGGACAATTGAGAGCGGCGTACGGGTGCGGAACACGTGTGCAACCTGCCTTTATCAGGAGGATAGCCTTTCGAAAGGAAGATTAATACTCCATAATATATCAGATGGCATCATTTGATATTGAAAACTCCGGTGGATAGAGATGGGCACGCGCAAGATTAGATAGTTGGTGAGGTAACGGCTCACCAAGTCTATGATCTTTAGGGGGCCTGAGAGGGTGATCCCCCACACTGGTACTGAGACACGGACCAGACTCCTACGGGAGGCAGCAGTGAGGAATATTGGACAATGGGTGAGAGCCTGATCCAGCCATCCCGCGTGAAGGACGACGGCCCTATGGGTTGTAAACTTCTTTTGTATAGGGATAAACCTTTCCACGTGTGGGAAGCTGAAGGTACTATACGAATAAGCACCGGCTAACTCCGTGCCAGCAGCCGCGGTAATACGGAGGGTGCAAGCGTTATCCGGATTTATTGGGTTTAAAGGGTCCGTAGGCGGACTCGTAAGTCAGTGGTGAAATCTCATAGCTCAACTATGAAACTGCCATTGATACTGCGGGTCTTGAGTAAGGTAGAGGTAGCTGGAATAAGTAGTGTAGCGGTGAAATGCATAGATATTACTTAGAACACCAATTGCGAAGGCAGGTTACCATGTCTTAACTGACGCTGATGGACGAAAGCGTGGGGAGCGAACAGGATTAGATACCCTGGTAGTCCACGCCGTAAACGATGCTAACTCGTTTTTGGGGCTTCGGCTTCAGAGACTAAGCGAAAGTGATAAGTTAGCCACCTGGGGAGTACGAACGCAAGTTTGAAACTCAAAGGAATTGACGGGGGCCCGCACAAGCGGTGGATTATGTGGTTTAATTCGATGATACGCGAGGAACCTTACCAAGGCTTAAATGGGAATTGACAGGCTTAGAAATAGGCTTTTCTTCGGACAATTTTCAAGGTGCTGCATGGTTGTCGTCAGCTCGTGCCGTGAGGTGTTAGGTTAAGTCCTGCAACGAGCGCAACCCCTGTCACTAGTTGCTACCATTAAGTTGAGGACTCTAGTGAGACTGCCTACGCAAGTAGAGAGGAAGGTGGGGATGACGTCAAATCATCACGGCCCTTACGCCTTGGGCCACACACGTAATACAATGGCCAGTACAGAGGGCTGCTACCAGGTGACTGGATGCTAATCTCGAAAGCTGGTCTCAGTTCGGATTGGAGTCTGCAACTCGACTCTATGAAGCTGGAATCGCTAGTAATCGCGCATCAGCCATGGCGCGGTGAATACGTTCCCGGGCCTTGTACACACCGCCCGTCAAGCCATGGAAGTCTGGGGTACCTGAAGTCGGTGACCGTAACAGGAGCTGCCTAGGGTAAAACAGGTAACTAGGGCTAAGTCGTAACAAGGTAGCCGTACCGGAAGGTGCGGCTGGAACATCTCATTTTAGAGCGTCTTAAAGACGATAAACAAAATTAAGGTACTTCAATGTACCATGTACTTACTTAAAGAGAAGCTTTAGTTTTTTATTTGGTTGATTATATATAAAAAAATACAAACCCACTAGAAATTAGTAAACGGGAAGGGAGCGATAGAGAGAACAATGATAAGGCAGTATATAGATTACTAAATTACTCATTACCCATCACTCATAAAGAGTCTCGTAGCTCAGCTGGTTAGAGCGCTACACTGATAATGTAGAGGTCGGCAGTTCGAGCCTGCCCGAGACTACTAATTTTGAGTATAGGAGTTTGAGAGTATTAGAGAGAATGAGTTAACGCTCGGGACTTTCTAACACAATCATTCACCAACTCAACTAGAGGGGGAATTAGCTCAGCTGGCTAGAGCGCCTGCCTTGCACGCAGGAGGTCAAGGGTTCGACTCCCTTATTCTCCACAGTTTTGCGCGTTTGATTTAAAAGTATAATGGATAGAGCCAAAACAAATATCCATTTATCATACAAGCAGAAAGACATTAAGATCATTGACATTAACGGTAAAAATATCACAAAGAGAAAACCGAGCGCAACTAAGCGTTTGAGTTTACAAAAATACTTTGACATAGTAATATGTCATAAAAAAAACTAAACTAATTAATAATTAGGAAAGAAATCGTTAAGGGCGTATGGCGGATGCCTAGGCTTTCAGAGGCGAAGAAGGACGTGGTAAGCTGCGAAAAGCTGCGGGGATTGGCACACACGAATTGATCCGCAGATGTCCGAATGGGGCAACCCGGCATGTTGAAGACATGTCACTCTAAATTTATTTAGAGAGCAAACCCGGAGAACTGAAACATCTAAGTACCCGGAGGAAAAGAAATCGAAGAGATTCCGTAAGTAGTGGCGAGCGAAAGCGGATTAGCCCAAAAGTCATTATATGTTTAAAAGAATGTTCTGGAAAGAACAGCCATAGAGGGTGATAGCCCCGTATTTGAAAGGCATATTTTGATGATAAATGAGTAGGGCGGGACACGTGAAATCCTGTCTGAATATGGGGGGACCATCCTCCAAGGCTAAATACTCCTGAAAGACCGATAGTGAACAAGTACTGTGAAGGAAAGGTGAAAAGCACTTCGAATAGAAGGGTGAAATAGAACCTGAAACCGTACGCCTACAAGCGGTCGGAGCCCACATGTTGGGTGACGGCGTGCCTTTTGCATAATGAGCCTACGAGTTAATTTTACTAGCGAGGTTAAGGACTTCAGGTCCGGAGCCGGAGCGAAAGCGAGTCTGAATAGGGCGCATAGTTAGTAGGATTAGACGCGAAACCTTGTGATCTACCCATGGGCAGGTTGAAGCTCTGGTAACACAGAGTGGAGGACCGAACCGGTTGACGTTGAAAAGTCTTCGGATGACCTGTGGGTAGGGGTGAAAGGCCAATCAAACTGGGAGATAGCTCGTACTCCCCGAAATGCATTTAGGTGCAGCGTCGTATATAAGTTTATTAGAGGTAGAGCTACTGATTGGATGCGGGGGTTTCACCACCTACCAATTCCTGACAAACTCCGAATGCTAATAAATGTTCTACGGCAGTGAGGGCATGGGTGCTAAGGTCCATGTCCGAGAGGGAAAGAACCCAGACCAACAGCTAAGGTCCCCAAATATATGTTAAGTTGAAGCAACGCGGTTGGACTGCATTGACAGCTAGGATGTTGGCTTGGAAGCAGCCATTCATTTAAAGAGTGCGTAACAGCTCACTAGTCGAGCGGTCCGGCATGGATAATAATCGGGCATAAACATATTACCGAAGCTATGGATTTATAATTTAGAATTATATCTGGTAGGGGAGCATTCTATTTGCGCCGAAGCAGTATCGTGAGGTATTGTGGAGCGGATAGAAAAGAAAATGTAGGCATAAGTAACGATAAAGGGGGCGAGAAACCCCCTCACCGAAAGACTAAGGTTTCCTCAGCCATGCTAATCAGCTGAGGGTTAGTCGGGACCTAACGCGAACCCGAAAGGGGTAGTGGATGGACAATGGGTTAATATTCCCATACTTGCTCACACTAAAAAGGGGACGGAGTGCCGTACTTGCTGGAGACTGACGGAATAGTCAAGGCCTAGCCTTCGGGCGAAGCTGCTGCAGGGAAAGTGCTTCCAAGAAAAGCCGAAGTGAAGCAACCCGTACCAAAACCGACACAGGTAGTCGAGGAGAGAATCCTAAGGTGCTAGAGTGAATCATGGTTAAGGAACTAGGCAAAATAGTCTCGTAACTTCGGAAGAAGAGACGCCATCAGCAATGGTGGCCGCAGTGAAGAGGCCCAGGCGACTGTTTATCAAAAACACAGGACTCTGCTAAATCGAAAGATGCTGTATAGGGTCTGACACCTGCCCGGTGCTGGAAGGTTAAGGAAGGGCGTTAGCGTAAGCGAAGCGTTTGACTGAAGCCCCAGTAAACGGCGGCCGTAACTATAACGGTCCTAAGGTAGCGAAATTCCTTGTCGGGTAAGTTCCGACCTGCACGAATGGTGTAACGATCTGGGCACTGTCTCAACCATGAGCTCTGTGAAATTGTAGTATCGGTGAAGATGCCGATTACCCGCAATGGGACGAAAAGACCCTGTGAACCTTTACTATAACTTCGTATTGACTTTGAGTAAGTAATGTGTAGGATAGGTGGGAGACTATGAAGCTGGCACGCTAGTGTTGGTGGAGTCGACGTTGAAATACCACCCTTTACTTACTTGGAGCCTAACTTCTTTTAGAAGGACATTGCGTGGTGGGTAGTTTGACTGGGGTGGTCGCCTCCAAAAGAGTAACGGAGGCTTTCAAAGGTACCCTCAGCACGCTTGGTAACCGTGCGTAGAGTGTAATGGCATAAGGGTGCTTGACTGTGAGACCTACAAGTCGATCAGGTGCGAAAGCAGGACATAGTGATCCGGTGGTTCCGTATGGAAGGGCCATCGCTCATAGGATAAAAGGTACTCCGGGGATAACAGGCTAGTCTCCCCCAAGAGCTCACATCGACGGGGAGGTTCGGCACCTCGATGTCGGCTCGTCACATCCTGGGGCTGGAGAAGGTCCCAAGGGTTGGGCTGTTCGCCCATTAAAGTGGCACGCGAGCTGGGTTCAGAACGTCGTGAGACAGTTCGGTCTCTATCTATTGCGGGCGTTAGATGTTTGAGAGGGCTTGATTCTAGTACGAGAGGACCGAATTGAACAAACCTCTGGTGTATCAGTTGTACCGCCAGGTGCACCGCTGAGTAGCTACGTTTGGAAGAGATAAGCACTGAAAGCATATAAGTGCGAAACTCGCCTCAAGATGAGACATCTTTTAAGGGTCGTGGGAGATGACCACGTTGATAGGCTATAGGTGTAAAGTTGGTAACAGCATAGCCGAGTAGTACTAATTACCCGTAGATTTATAGCCTAATTGGCAGCACTTAGTTGCGCAGTAAAGGTTTTGTCTTTGTGAACGTTTTTATCGATTAAAACCAGAAGTTAGCAAATAGAATTTAGAAGTTAGAGAATGATCTAACCTCTAATGACTAAAGTCTAACCTCTTATATAAAGCCTTTAGGGTGGTTTTAGCGGTGGGGCTCACCTGTTCCCATTCCGAACACAGAAGTTAAGCCCACCAGCGCCGATGGTACTGCGAAAGCGGGAGAGTAGGTCGCCGCCAGTTTTTATTAAAAAGTCTCATACATTTATTTGTATGAGACTTTTTTTGTTATAGACATAGACGAACTACTACTACTAGAATACTACATACTAGAAAAAGGTAGGTGGCAGATGATAGGTAATAGGTAATAGGTAATAGGTAATAGGTAATAGGTAATAGGTTGTAGGGATTAGGATTTAGGTAAAAGAAAAGTAACTAGTAACTCTTATCAACTAATCTTAAAAAAGCTTTATCTATAGAAGTGTGCTTTTGCCTGTCTTCAATAGGTATGAAAATCAAATGACTTTAGCTTAAACTTAGAGTCCTACACATGTTCTGTCCTTAATAGAGATAAATTAACAGGATAATTTTAAACGTTATATATCTATTTCTGTTTCAACTATTGAGGTATGAAGTTGTAGGACTTATACTCATATCTTCCATTACGTAATGATCGCTTTCGAATATATTATTTACTTTTAAATACTCTGAGCAATCAAAAAGTTGCAACCAAAATTGAAGTTCTAAATATTAATAATACCAGACTTTTCTTCTTAAACTATTTTATATAGCTCCTGATACTTAAATCAAAATCTATAAAATAACTGTATCCATTAGATTATTATAAATAATTTGATGAGTGAGCTGCCTGGAAAAATGATTATATGTGGGAGGAATAAAAGACAGATAGGCGATTTTTTTTCCTTACGAATAGGTTCCAGCTTTTAATTGTTGTCTGTGGCAACTATAGTAATATCATAATTCTTATATTATAAAACTAATATATTGGCAAAACAACGTACTGCGTTCAAATATCAGAATGAATACCATTCATAAATAATATAAGTACCATAATAAATAATGTTCCTAATACTTATAAGAAAGTGGAACTAGTTTTATCGAATTAGTGTATTTTTCATTCCATAAATAGAACTAGTTCAATAAAGCTTTTAATTTGGTCTACTAGAAACTACTGAATAATATTCCTTAATATTAATCTTTCCTCTTAAACATTACCGACTTTACAGAATAGTTTTACATTTTCATCTTATCCAAATTAGTATAATTTTTTTATTCCTCCATATTTGTTCTTAAATAAGATTCATTTTTCTCGTCGGGGTTCATTATTCCGATATTAATTAGATCTCTTTATCATATTTACTTCCCTTTTTCCACGCTTTCTTTATCTCGCAAAACCTTTTCTCTTCCCCTTTCATTCTCTAATTCCTAATCCCTTCTTCCTTGTCTCTTTCTCTTTTGCCTGATTCTCTTAAATAAATGTTTAAATTTTTAAAACTGTATTTCAGATAGTTAAGAATAAATATGAATTAAAAGTAAACTTTATGTTAAATAGATTTGGAAGGGTGGGGTAAATAGTGGTAATTTTGCACCACTGAAAACGAGAGATAGTAGGTAGCGCAGAGAACGGTAAACATTAGGAAACAGGCTTAAAAAATAAATGAGAATTTATTTTGATAATAAGAAAAAGTTTGTATCTTTGCAATCCCAATTAAGGGAGCGCAGAAGAAGAGTGGTTAAGGTTTTGGAAGAGTTTAGGGTTAGAAAAAAAGACTTTAAAATTTCTTTAAAAAACATTTGGTCATTTGAAAATAATTAATTACTTTTGCACTCGCAAATATGGAGCGACACTGACAGATAGATTGCTTCATTAAAAAGCGGAAGATATAAAGATCATTGACATACAATATAACAACCAAGTAAGGAAAAACTAAAGCGTCAAAACTTTGAGTGAGTCAGACAAACATACAATGGAGAGTTTGATCCTGGCTCAGGATGAACGCTAGCGGGAGGCCTAACACATGCAAGCCGAGCGGTAGATTGTCTTCGGACAATTGAGAGCGGCGTACGGGTGCGGAACACGTGTGCAACCTGCCTTTATCAGGAGGATAGCCTTTCGAAAGGAAGATTAATACTCCATAATATATCAGATGGCATCATTTGATATTGAAAACTCCGGTGGATAGAGATGGGCACGCGCAAGATTAGATAGTTGGTGAGGTAACGGCTCACCAAGTCTATGATCTTTAGGGGGCCTGAGAGGGTGATCCCCCACACTGGTACTGAGACACGGACCAGACTCCTACGGGAGGCAGCAGTGAGGAATATTGGACAATGGGTGAGAGCCTGATCCAGCCATCCCGCGTGAAGGACGACGGCCCTATGGGTTGTAAACTTCTTTTGTATAGGGATAAACCTTTCCACGTGTGGGAAGCTGAAGGTACTATACGAATAAGCACCGGCTAACTCCGTGCCAGCAGCCGCGGTAATACGGAGGGTGCAAGCGTTATCCGGATTTATTGGGTTTAAAGGGTCCGTAGGCGGACTCGTAAGTCAGTGGTGAAATCTCATAGCTCAACTATGAAACTGCCATTGATACTGCGGGTCTTGAGTAAGGTAGAGGTAGCTGGAATAAGTAGTGTAGCGGTGAAATGCATAGATATTACTTAGAACACCAATTGCGAAGGCAGGTTACCATGTCTTAACTGACGCTGATGGACGAAAGCGTGGGGAGCGAACAGGATTAGATACCCTGGTAGTCCACGCCGTAAACGATGCTAACTCGTTTTTGGGGCTTCGGCTTCAGAGACTAAGCGAAAGTGATAAGTTAGCCACCTGGGGAGTACGAACGCAAGTTTGAAACTCAAAGGAATTGACGGGGGCCCGCACAAGCGGTGGATTATGTGGTTTAATTCGATGATACGCGAGGAACCTTACCAAGGCTTAAATGGGAATTGACAGGCTTAGAAATAGGCTTTTCTTCGGACAATTTTCAAGGTGCTGCATGGTTGTCGTCAGCTCGTGCCGTGAGGTGTTAGGTTAAGTCCTGCAACGAGCGCAACCCCTGTCACTAGTTGCTACCATTAAGTTGAGGACTCTAGTGAGACTGCCTACGCAAGTAGAGAGGAAGGTGGGGATGACGTCAAATCATCACGGCCCTTACGCCTTGGGCCACACACGTAATACAATGGCCAGTACAGAGGGCTGCTACCAGGTGACTGGATGCTAATCTCGAAAGCTGGTCTCAGTTCGGATTGGAGTCTGCAACTCGACTCTATGAAGCTGGAATCGCTAGTAATCGCGCATCAGCCATGGCGCGGTGAATACGTTCCCGGGCCTTGTACACACCGCCCGTCAAGCCATGGAAGTCTGGGGTACCTGAAGTCGGTGACCGTAACAGGAGCTGCCTAGGGTAAAACAGGTAACTAGGGCTAAGTCGTAACAAGGTAGCCGTACCGGAAGGTGCGGCTGGAACATCTCATTTTAGAGCGTCTTAAAGACGATAAACAAAATTAAGGTACTTCAATGTACCATGTACTTACTTAAAGAGAAGCTTTAGTTTTTTATTTGGTTGATTATATATAAAAAATACAAACCCACTAGAAATTAGTAAACGGGAAGGGAGCGATAGAGAGAACAATGATAAGGCAGTATATAGATTACTAAATTACTCATTACCCATCACTCATAAAGAGTCTCGTAGCTCAGCTGGTTAGAGCGCTACACTGATAATGTAGAGGTCGGCAGTTCGAGCCTGCCCGAGACTACTAATTTTGAGTATAGGAGTTTGAGAGTATTAGAGAGAATGAGTTAACGCTCGGGACTTTCTAACACAATCATTCACCAACTCAACTAGAGGGGGAATTAGCTCAGCTGGCTAGAGCGCCTGCCTTGCACGCAGGAGGTCAAGGGTTCGACTCCCTTATTCTCCACAGTTTTGCGCGTTTGATTTAAAAGTATAATGGATAGAGCCAAAACAAATATCCATTTATCATACAAGCAGAAAGACATTAAGATCATTGACATTAACGGTAAAAATATCACAAAGAGAAAACCGAGCGCAACTAAGCGTTTGAGTTTACAAAAATACTTTGACATAGTAATATGTCATAAAAAAAACTAAACTAATTAATAATTAGGAAAGAAATCGTTAAGGGCGTATGGCGGATGCCTAGGCTTTCAGAGGCGAAGAAGGACGTGGTAAGCTGCGAAAAGCTGCGGGGATTGGCACACACGAATTGATCCGCAGATGTCCGAATGGGGCAACCCGGCATGTTGAAGACATGTCACTCTAAATTTATTTAGAGAGCAAACCCGGAGAACTGAAACATCTAAGTACCCGGAGGAAAAGAAATCGAAGAGATTCCGTAAGTAGTGGCGAGCGAAAGCGGATTAGCCCAAAAGTCATTATATGTTTAAAAGAATGTTCTGGAAAGAACAGCCATAGAGGGTGATAGCCCCGTATTTGAAAGGCATATTTTGATGATAAATGAGTAGGGCGGGACACGTGAAATCCTGTCTGAATATGGGGGGACCATCCTCCAAGGCTAAATACTCCTGAAAGACCGATAGTGAACAAGTACTGTGAAGGAAAGGTGAAAAGCACTTCGAATAGAAGGGTGAAATAGAACCTGAAACCGTACGCCTACAAGCGGTCGGAGCCCACATGTTGGGTGACGGCGTGCCTTTTGCATAATGAGCCTACGAGTTAATTTTACTAGCGAGGTTAAGGACTTCAGGTCCGGAGCCGGAGCGAAAGCGAGTCTGAATAGGGCGCATAGTTAGTAGGATTAGACGCGAAACCTTGTGATCTACCCATGGGCAGGTTGAAGCTCTGGTAACACAGAGTGGAGGACCGAACCGGTTGACGTTGAAAAGTCTTCGGATGACCTGTGGGTAGGGGTGAAAGGCCAATCAAACTGGGAGATAGCTCGTACTCCCCGAAATGCATTTAGGTGCAGCGTCGTATATAAGTTTATTAGAGGTAGAGCTACTGATTGGATGCGGGGGTTTCACCACCTACCAATTCCTGACAAACTCCGAATGCTAATAAATGTTCTACGGCAGTGAGGGCATGGGTGCTAAGGTCCATGTCCGAGAGGGAAAGAACCCAGACCAACAGCTAAGGTCCCCAAATATATGTTAAGTTGAAGCAACGCGGTTGGACTGCATTGACAGCTAGGATGTTGGCTTGGAAGCAGCCATTCATTTAAAGAGTGCGTAACAGCTCACTAGTCGAGCGGTCCGGCATGGATAATAATCGGGCATAAACATATTACCGAAGCTATGGATTTATAATTTAGAATTATATCTGGTAGGGGAGCATTCTATTTGCGCCGAAGCAGTATCGTGAGGTATTGTGGAGCGGATAGAAAAGAAAATGTAGGCATAAGTAACGATAAAGGGGGCGAGAAACCCCCTCACCGAAAGACTAAGGTTTCCTCAGCCATGCTAATCAGCTGAGGGTTAGTCGGGACCTAACGCGAACCCGAAAGGGGTAGTGGATGGACAATGGGTTAATATTCCCATACTTGCTCACACTAAAAAGGGGACGGAGTGCCGTACTTGCTGGAGACTGACGGAATAGTCAAGGCCTAGCCTTCGGGCGAAGCTGCTGCAGGGAAAGTGCTTCCAAGAAAAGCCGAAGTGAAGCAACCCGTACCAAAACCGACACAGGTAGTCGAGGAGAGAATCCTAAGGTGCTAGAGTGAATCATGGTTAAGGAACTAGGCAAAATAGTCTCGTAACTTCGGAAGAAGAGACGCCATCAGCAATGGTGGCCGCAGTGAAGAGGCCCAGGCGACTGTTTATCAAAAACACAGGACTCTGCTAAATCGAAAGATGCTGTATAGGGTCTGACACCTGCCCGGTGCTGGAAGGTTAAGGAAGGGCGTTAGCGTAAGCGAAGCGTTTGACTGAAGCCCCAGTAAACGGCGGCCGTAACTATAACGGTCCTAAGGTAGCGAAATTCCTTGTCGGGTAAGTTCCGACCTGCACGAATGGTGTAACGATCTGGGCACTGTCTCAACCATGAGCTCTGTGAAATTGTAGTATCGGTGAAGATGCCGATTACCCGCAATGGGACGAAAAGACCCTGTGAACCTTTACTATAACTTCGTATTGACTTTGAGTAAGTAATGTGTAGGATAGGTGGGAGACTATGAAGCTGGCACGCTAGTGTTGGTGGAGTCGACGTTGAAATACCACCCTTTACTTACTTGGAGCCTAACTTCTTTTAGAAGGACATTGCGTGGTGGGTAGTTTGACTGGGGTGGTCGCCTCCAAAAGAGTAACGGAGGCTTTCAAAGGTACCCTCAGCACGCTTGGTAACCGTGCGTAGAGTGTAATGGCATAAGGGTGCTTGACTGTGAGACCTACAAGTCGATCAGGTGCGAAAGCAGGACATAGTGATCCGGTGGTTCCGTATGGAAGGGCCATCGCTCATAGGATAAAAGGTACTCCGGGGATAACAGGCTAGTCTCCCCCAAGAGCTCACATCGACGGGGAGGTTCGGCACCTCGATGTCGGCTCGTCACATCCTGGGGCTGGAGAAGGTCCCAAGGGTTGGGCTGTTCGCCCATTAAAGTGGCACGCGAGCTGGGTTCAGAACGTCGTGAGACAGTTCGGTCTCTATCTATTGCGGGCGTTAGATGTTTGAGAGGGCTTGATTCTAGTACGAGAGGACCGAATTGAACAAACCTCTGGTGTATCAGTTGTACCGCCAGGTGCACCGCTGAGTAGCTACGTTTGGAAGAGATAAGCACTGAAAGCATATAAGTGCGAAACTCGCCTCAAGATGAGACATCTTTTAAGGGTCGTGGGAGATGACCACGTTGATAGGCTATAGGTGTAAAGTTGGTAACAGCATAGCCGAGTAGTACTAATTACCCGTAGATTTATAGCCTAATTGGCAGCACTTAGTTGCGCAGTAAAGGTTTTGTCTTTGTGAACGTTTTTATCGATTAAAACCAGAAGTTAGCAAATAGAATTTAGAAGTTAGAGAATGATCTAACCTCTAATGACTAAAGTCTAACCTCTTATATAAAGCCTTTAGGGTGGTTTTAGCGGTGGGGCTCACCTGTTCCCATTCCGAACACAGAAGTTAAGCCCACCAGCGCCGATGGTACTGCGAAAGCGGGAGAGTAGGTCGCCGCCAGTTTTTATTAAAAAGTCTCATACATTTATTTGTATGAGACTTTTTTTGTTATAGACATAGACGAACTACTACTACTAGAATACTACATACTAGAAAAAGGTAGGTGGCAGATGATAGGTAATAGGTGGCAGGAGGAATTAGTGATTAGAATTTAGGTAAATGGAAAGTAACTAATAACTGACAACCGACAACTAAAAACTAACAACACTCAACTCTTACCAACATTACCTAAACTCTTTTCGTAGAAATAAACCCACATTGGTTTTGGTTACAGGATTTAAGCCATATTGGTCAAAATCTGTAGCAAGCCCATATTGAAAGGATTTGTGATCCAGCCCTATTCGTAATTGTTGCTGACTTCTGCGATGTAGTTTAAAATCTAACCAGCTTGTGGTTGCCAACAGCTGAGTAAAGAGCTGATAATCCCGAGTAAGAGGGAATCGGTAATTGACCATTATAATGGCTTCCCGTAAAGGAATGTTAATCACCATATAAGAAAGGAATATGGTCGCAAATAATCTTGGGGTACGTTTAGAGTACTGTACTGCTAAAAAAGGAGTAATTCCAGTAGTGTTAACGAATTTCATTCCAACACCAGCGGCAAAAGGACCTGCATAATTATAGGTTACAGCCATATTGGTAAATACTTCATCAAATCGCCGGTCCTTTTTAGTGTAAAAGCTGTGTACAGCTGTTATATTAAGAAGATTAAATTTCTTTTGCCGATCAATCTTTTTTGAAACAATAGCAGACATTAATACTTTTCGATAGCCCACGTCAAGCTCAGCCTGAATTATTGGTGGGGGTGGAATGCTATCATGAGCGATTTGTGCCTGAAATAAAAATGATAGGAGTAAAAAGAAATAGCTAAAGTTTTTTTTATACAAATACATAAGGATATAAATTAAGATGAACAACTGAGAGTATGTTTGTTGTATTAAACAATAAGAATAAAATTATCCTTGTTCTATGGTATTAATGTCTTTCTCTACACAGACTGAAGCCTTCCAATAGATTATGCTTGCAAGCAATGCTACACCTGTTGCAGATAACAATGAGTAGCGTATGGCATTAACACTATATGTTTCGGATAAAAGATCATTAAAAAAACCTGGAACAGAGCTGCCAAAACCATGACCGATAAAGTTGCAGGAAATGGTTAATATTGCTGCTGCCAAAGTACGTACTTCTACACGCGTGACAGTCTGAGCTACACCCCAGGCTACTCCAATATGAAATGCGAGAAAGAATGTTGTAATGCCGAGTCCTATAATAGCCATTGCAGCACTGGTTGAGAATAAAAACAACAGAGAAAAGGTTGCACACAAAAATGTTGCTATAGCAGGGATTTGTAAGATGTACTTATAGTCTTTCTTTCCAAAAGTATTGGAAAGCCATCCCCCAAGAAAAGCACCTGCAAGACCGGTTCCCCCTTTTACAACTCCAACAATCAATCCTATTTGCTTTCCGTCGAAGTGATAGATTCTTCTGAGGAAAGTTGCTTCCCATGTACTTAATGCATAAATCACGAAAGCTCCCATAGTGGTGGCGATCAGTACGAGACGGTAACTTCGCCGACTAAAAATGTCTTTGAGAGCTTCCCGTAAAGGAATTCCCAGCTCTTTTAGCTTATAATGCTCTTCTGAGCTGCCACGTAACGGTTCCTTCATGGTTAAGCGGATAACCAGAGCCAGTATAAGTCCTGGAGCTCCGGCAAAAAAGAAGGCGTACCGCCATCCTAACATTTGGCCGACAAGACCTGCAATGAGATAGCCTAAAAGTATTCCGAGATGGAGCCCTCCGGAATAAATGCTAAAGGCTTTAGGGCGCTTTTCTTTTGGGAAAAAATCAGAAAGAAGAGAATGCCCCGGAGCAGAACCCATTGATTCTCCAAAACCAACCATGATTCTGGCAATAGTAAGCTGAAGAGTATTAGCCACCAGTCCACTAAAAGCGGTCATGGCGCTCCAGATAGTAAGCCCCGTAACAATAATATTCCTTCTATTATATCGATCGGCTAGTCTTGCTACAGGAAAGGTCATCGCAGAATAAAAAGCAACAAAAGCGAAACCGGACAGTAAGCCCATCACAGTATCTGACAGATGGAATTCCTCTCTGATAGGGTCGAGAAGTACATTGAAAATAACACGATCCAACAAGCCTAGTGCAAATACCAGGGTCAGTAATAGTAGTGCATAATTAGGCCGGGTTTGCCCCAGCCTTCTATGCTCTGAGATTTGAGAGTCCATATAAGTTTTGTTTTTTTGGTGAGTATAAGGTATACAGGTACTAGCTGATCTGCTTCACGACCCTGTTAATTTGGGCAACATGGATGTTGTCGTGTTCAACTATGAAATGATCTATGAAATCCCTTAACTTCATTAATCCGAATTTAGGATTCATATGCTGAATTTCTTTTTCAAGATCGGCAGGTGTCAGTTTTTCAAATAAACGGGTAATCTCTGCATAGCTTTTTTCCAGACGGTTCCGGATTTCAGCTGATGATGGCTGAACCTTATCTGCTTCTTCTATATTGGCTAAACGGGCTGGATTATCCATTTTTCGACCAATAGAAAGAGAAGGATCATGCAGTACTTTTTGGATTTCGTTTACAAAGAAAACCCGGGCCTCTCCAATATGCCAGAATACAATACCACAAGACCATTCTTCAAATGAAGGTCTGGTATATAATTTTTGTGTGGGAACAACTTCATCTAATAATTTCAAAAAGCTTTTTTGGGAATGTTGAAGAGATTCTTTGATTTCTTGCAAGTTTAATGTTGTATTGCTCATAATTTATGTTTTAAGAATTGTAATTATTTAATTGTATTTTGTAGTAAGCCGATATTGGTAATTTCTACTTCCACTACATCTCCTCTTTGCATGAATACTTTAGGAGTTCTCCCAAATCCGACACCAGAAGGCGTGCCAGTAGCAATGATGTCTCCAGGATTTAGGGTCATGATTTCTGATATAGCTTCAATGAGAGTGGGAACATCAAAGATAAGATCACCAATAAAAGATTCCTGCATTACCTGTCCATTCAGCCGAAGTGTAATTTTGGAATTAGCGAGGTTTTCTATTTCATCAGGGGTTATGAGCATTGGACCTATAGGACCATGTCCATCAAAGTTTTTTCCTTGCATCCACTGAATAGTCCTAAACTGATATTCACGTACCGTTACATCATTAAAGCAAGAATATCCTGCTACATATTCTAAAGCATTTTCCTTTTTTATGTTTTTCCCTTTTTTACCGATAATAACTGCCATTTCAGCTTCATAGTCCAAGGAATTGGATAAGTCTATATAGGGAACATCTTGTTTGTGGCCATTTAAGGTTGTAGCCATTTTTGCAAATAATACCGGCGTTGAAGGCATTTCGCGTTTCATTTCCATAATATGATGCTTATAATTCAACCCCACACATATAATTTTCTCAGGAGATCCTACTACGGGAAGCCATTCAATCTGGTCTTCTTTCCAAACCGTATTTTCTGGAAGTTGATTCCAGTTTTCCTGAGCATACGTTATAACCTTTTCAGCATCGGATAATCCGGAAGTGCTTTTTAAAGATTCCTGTATACTGGGAGCTAAAGAAATCTTTGCCAAACTGGCAATTTCATTAAGATCAATGATTTTTTCCTGAACAAAAGCTCCGAATTTGGGTTCTGAAGAACCGACGGTAAACATTAATAATTTCATTGGTTGTATTTTAAAATTGAATATGATTGATTAGAGAAATTTAGAGAGGGCTTTTAAAAACTTCACGGACGAATTGATGACCGTTATTTTCGAGATAAGGTTCTTCCCTGTATTTATCGAGTGCCCGCATCAGTGGGATATCACTTACAGAGAATAGGATGGCATCAGAATTCTCCGAAATATTACAATGTTCATGACAAGCCCAGGTAGGAATTACAAAAAAATCCCCTTCTGACCAGTTAAATTGTACTCCATCTATTACTGAATAACCGCTTCCTTCAAAAACATAATATACATTACTGGAAACATGGCGATGGGCTTTGGTATGTACTTTAGGACGAATCATTTGTATTGATGCTCCAAAAGTTTTCATGACCGCTTTTCCATTGAAAGAATTGACATATTCCAGAGCCAAATCATCATAAGGACTGGCTTCATCTGCTTCTTTAAGATCATTAAGCGCTTTTAGAGTGTCTTTCCATTTATAAACAGATACCGGAGGATACTCATTGATAGGGGGTTCCCATAAAGGGCGGTAATTTCCATTGCCATGCTTCAGTACTGATGCATTCATTTTTTTGGTTATTTCCTGTTGATCCAAATGATAAGATTCAAAGAAATTGGCATTAAGGTAGTTGGTAACGGGAATATCTAAAGCGTCTAACCAGATTGCATGCTTATCATTGATAGAACCATGGTCATGCCATAACATGGGAGGATTAAGTACGTAGTCTCCTCTTTCCAAAAAAATTCTGTTTCCTTCAACAGTACTATAAGAACCTTCACTTTGAATAATGAATCGTGATGCTTGTGCAATATGGCGATGCGGAGGAGCGATCTCTTTACCATTCAACCATTGTAATGCCATCCACAAAGTCTCAGTAGCATAAGGTTTTCCATTAAGACCAGGATTGCTTAGTCCTAAAGCGCGTCGATCCCCTCCGTCTTCAAGCTCAACCAGTTTACCAGCTGTTGATGCCAGCTGATGCAGCTGATCCCATTTCCAAAGCCAGGGGATAGCGGCCGGGCTAGGGTGTAACGGTAATACATCTTGCTCTACAAGCCAAAGAGGAGTTAAATTCTGCTCTTTTAGCCTGGAGTATAGTGCTTCTTTTTCTTTCATAATATAGTATTTGTGATATTATTTTATTTTTATTATTCAAAACACTGATTGTTTCTTTTATTGGATTAATTATTATCATGGTGATAAATTTAAATATAAATAAATGAATATTCCAAATGAAATTTGAATAAATTTAAATATTGTGATAATTTTAGTTTTTTGTTTATTTATTTTTAAATAGTATTTAAAGTAATATTTTATAATGAATATGAGAATAGAACTGTAATGATTATATTTGTATAAAACATCTTTATGTCGACCAAACACATCATTATGTCTATGTTGGAAATAGCTCCTATGACAGGCTATGAGATTGCTCAAAATCTGAGTACTTCAGTAGTTCCGTTTTGGAGCGCTACTGCCAGCCAGATTTATAATGCACTCAAAAGTATGAAGGAGAGTAACCTGGTAGAAACTGAAAATAGTATCAGGGGGGAAAAAATGAATGTGGAGCAGTATACTCTTACCCACACCGGTCGAAAAGAGCTTGATGATTGGATTCAGGAGGATATTCAGTATATCCCGATTCGGGAGCCTTTTTTACTTTGGTCTTCTTATATGGAGAAATGTACTTTGGAAAAAGCGATTTCTATCATAGATAAACATATTGAGAGATTTGAAAAAAGAGCGCATCAGCTTGAAGAAGCTACCTATAAAATACAAACCAATGAGTATAAGCTTATGAAAATGAGATCGGAATCTACCCCGAAAGAAAAGCTTAAAAAAATCCAGATGGCTCGTGCTTTTGCTTATGGGGAAATTGCTGCAAAAGCACGATTTGAAGTGGAGCAGGCTAAACGTATCCGGCAATTTGCTTATTCTTTTTTTTCAGAAAATGACTAATAAAAAAACAAAACCTAATACGAAGTAAAGTATTCTGGTTTTTTTTGAATGCTTTTGTATGGGCGGAATTTATTTTTCCGGCTAATGTATGGGTGTATTTTCATCATTTTATCTCCCTATTTTTTATGCTTATGATTTGAGTATAAATGTGTTGAATTTTAATTTATATACCTAATATTCTTTTTAGGTAGTAGTACTTTGTTAAATAGTATTAAAATATTATGTTTGCGATAAGTTATACGAATATAATATGAAAAAAACACTATTTAAGATTGGATTGCTTCAATCCGTATTTTTTTGTTGGGGTGGGCTGTATGCGCAAACTACAGATTCAATTAAAACTGCAAAGATTGATGAAGTAGTAGTAACAGCTTACGGAGTCAAAAAAGAGAAAAAAGCATTGGGTTATGCTTTTCAAGATGTAAAAGGTCAGGCCCTAGTAGATGCCAGAGAAAACAATGTTACTAATGCTTTAACTGGTAAGGTTGCCGGTCTTCAGGTGATTAGAGGTGGGTTTGGACCGGGAGCGTCTTCTAAGATTAACCTTAGGGGATTTACTTCTATAAAAGGAGATAATCAGCCTTTGATTGTAGTAGATGGAATTCCCATCAACAATTCAGCAGGAGTGAAGGCGAAAGCTCAGGAAAGTGGTAATAAGAATAATGATTTCTGGAATCCAGATATTGATATGGGGAATGGATTAAGTGATATCAATCCCGATGATATTGAAAGTATTTCTGTTTTGAAAGGTGGTGCTGCGTCAGCATTATACGGTGCAAGAGCAGGGAATGGAGTCATTCTTATCACTACAAAAAGCGGAAAGAAAAGAAATGGTATTGGAATTACTTATTCTACAAGCTTAGGGTTTGAAAATATTTTTATGAAACCTGAGCTTCAGAGTA
Source organism: Chryseobacterium piperi (assembly GCF_002285635.2). Taxonomy (NCBI): domain Bacteria; kingdom Pseudomonadati; phylum Bacteroidota; class Flavobacteriia; order Flavobacteriales; family Weeksellaceae; genus Chryseobacterium; species Chryseobacterium piperi. The sequence goes on from NZ_CP023049.2 coordinate 3,664,569, forward strand.
GTTTTGGTCGTGGAAATAACGGATTGGCAAATCCGGCTGGAGATACCTCTACTTCAAGTTGGGGACCTGCTATTGATAAATCAAAAGTAAATGATAATCTAAAAAACTTTTTTAGAACAGGAACCAATACGCAACATACTTTAAGCTTTCAGGAAACCTTAGGTGAGGGGACCAATTTGTACACCTCTGCGAATTATTTATACAATAATAGCATGATTCCTAATTCAAAATATGAAAGATGGAATTTTATGGCAAGAATCAATTCTAATTTTGGAGCCCGCAAAAGATGGACCTCGGATATTAAAGTTCAATACGTAAGCACTAATGCTATTAACAGACCTTCGGCAGGGCAAGGGGACGGTAATTATTATCCCGGTATTTTATTATTGCCTCGTGATATTAATATCAGAGATTATAGAGAGGGGATGACCCAAAATAATGTCCAGCAGAGATGGATTACCAATGATGGAATTAATCCATACTGGTCAGCTTATAATAGACTGAATGAGGATAAGAAAGACAGGGTTTTACTAAGTGGTTATTTAAAGTATCAATTTAATGACTGGTTAAGTGCAGATGCTAGGGTAGGAACTGATTTTTATTCTTTAACTGCTGATTCACGGACATGGACTGGTTCCAAAATGGAGAATTCCTATAATACAAGTCAGGAAAAGTTTTACGAAAACAACTATATAGGTAGTATTACAGCGAAGAAAGATAATATTATAGGGAAGTGGAGTGGTTCCCTTTCCGCTTATGGACAAATGATGGCATCGAGAACTAAAGCAATCTATTTGTCAGCACCCAAATTGGTTATTCCTAATCTTTTCAATATTAATAATGCTGAAGGGAATCCTGGAATAACGGAGGTTATTTTAGACAAAAAAATCAACTCCGTATTTGGTGCTGCAGAAATTAATTATGATGGATACTGGTTTATCAATGCTACATTAAGAAATGATTGGACTTCTACTCTGAATACACAAAACAGGTCATATAATTACTCTTCAATAGGGACTTCATTGGTATTGACAGATATGATCGAAAAACTGTCTGATAAAAAATCTGATATTTTAACATTTGCTAAGCTAAGAGCATCCTATGCAGTTACAGGGAATTCCCTGGATCCTTATGAGCTTTATAATACCTACGTGATTAAAAGAGATCCCAATGGAAATATCATTGCTGAAAGAAAAAAGACCTTATATGATGACAATCTTATAAGTGAAAAATTGAAAAATTTCGAAATTGGGGTGGATATTAAATTATTCAACAGGGTTTCTATAGATTTCAGTTATTATGATTCCCGAGCTGTAGACCAGTTATTGGATTTGCCTATGAATCCAATGTCAGGCTATAATAATAGAAAGGTCAATGCTGGAATAGTACAAAACAAAGGAATTGAAATTGTTTTAAATTCTGATGTTATTAAAAATGAAAAGTTCGTATGGAATGCCAATATTAATTTTTCACAGAATAAAAATACGATCAATGAGCTGGATGGAAAAATATCTCAATATCCATTAGGCGGTTTTGATGATGTTGGAATATTTGCGGCCGTAGGAAGAAGATATGGGGCAATATTTGGATCAAGATTTTTAAGAGTGCAGGATGTTAATAGTCCTTACTATGGGAAGCTTATTTTAACAAGTAACGGTTTGCCACAAATAGATAGGGGGCCTTATTTTTTAGGAGACCAGTCTCCGAGAGTATTGTTTGGTTTTATAAACAGTTTTTCTTATAAAAATATTGGATTATCATTCCAGATTGATGGGCGTATAGGAGGAAAGTTCTACTCAGCAACCCAAGCAGGATTACAACGTTCGGGATTAGCGAAAGAAACAGCGCCCGGAGGAAAACGGGACAAATTTGTAGTGGATGGAGTAATTAATAACGGGAGTAATTATACGGTAAATAATGCAGAAATTACCCAGCAGGATTACTGGGCTGCTGTGGGTACCGGAAATTTGGGAATAACTGAACAAAATGTTTATGATGCGACCAATATACGGTTAAGAAATATTCAGCTTTCTTATACTTTTCCGAAACAGCTGTTTGAAAACTTCGCTCTCAAGAGTGCAAAAGTATTATTTACGGCTAACAACGTCTGGATGATTTACAGTAAAACAAAAGGAATAGATCCTGAGTCTGTATTTGCGATAAGCTCAAATGCGACAGGATTCGAAAACTTCGCTTTTCCTACCATGAGGTCCTACTTATTTACACTTACTTTAGGTTTCTAATAAAATTAAAATAAAATGAAAAAATATATAATTCCTGCTTTAGCCACATTCCTGATGATCTCCGGATGTAAAGATTTTGAAGAAATAAATGTAGACCCTTTGTCTCCGAATATTAACCAGGTAGAACCTCAATACTTCTTAAATAATTCTATTCTTGGCGCTCAGCAAGATCCTAATATCGCCGAAAGAGTTTTTGTTCTTTATTGGAAAACAGCGGCAAGACAGCATTTGAGTACAGGTATTGCTGGTGGAGCAGATAATGATTCCTGGTCCGTTGAGTATTGGAAATATCTTTCAGAATGGCTGAATAATGCAAATGCAGCCATTGAAATAGCCAATGGAAGGAAGGAAGCAGGTAATCCACAACCCTATTATGATAATTTAATTCAGATATCCCGTATATGGAGGGCTTATTTGATGAGTGAGTTTTCAGATAATTTTGGACCTCAGCCTATAAGGGCTTTTCAAGGGAGTAATCCTGATTTTAATTCAGAAAAAGAAGTCTATTATTTTATTTTGGACGAATTGAAAGATGCTACAGCAAAAATGAATCTTAATCAACCGATTCCTTCTGACAATATTTCAAAATATGATATGGCGTATAAGATGAATTGGTCTCAATGGGTCAAATATGCGAACTCCATGCGTATGCGAATTGCGATGAGAATATCCGAAGTAGACCCTGCAAAAGCAAAGGCAGAATTTGAAGCTGCAGCGAATTCTAATATGTTTATATCTGCAAGCTCGGACAATTTCACCGTGGCTGAAAAACCGGGATGGGATCCCCTTACAGGAGTAATGTCTAGAGAGTGGAATTCGCAGTTGTTATCAGCAACATTGAATAATTTATACATTGGTTTGGGGGGAATTAATTCTATAGACCAGTTGAGTGCAGATAAACATAGTGCTGTAAAGACCGACGATTATATGGGGGTGAAATATGAAGAACAGTTCACAACACTTACCAATGATCCGTCAGCAGGATATTGGCTTGATGGTCTTCCCAATAAAATAGATCCAAGAGCATATAAAACATTCTATATCCCCGGTGATTTTACTAGTCCTATTTATTCTCTTTATCCTACTTATACTAATGACGCAAGTACGAATTCAGGTATTTTAACGTTTGCCAATAACAGTACGGTTACAATTAATACGGTCAATACCTGGAATGCATCCACTATTGGAAACTGGGGCGTAAAAGGTCAAAGAAACGGATTGAGAGGTTTGATTGGCCGCGCACCAGCTTTAGGGAAACAATATCGGCAAAGTAATAACTCACGGATATTTTTTGCAAGCTGGGAATCCTATTTTCTGATTGCTGAAGCTGCTTTAAAAGGATGGTCGACCCCGATGAGTGATGAAGCTGCTTATAATAAAGGGATTCAGGATAACTTTGTTTATAATGGGGTTTCTCAGTTTTACGGACAATATATTACTTCCACCGATTATAACCGTGACGGAACTTCTGTAGCATACAGTCATATCTCGGAACCTGGAGCAACGCATATGATGAAGTATAAAGATCCGGCGACCAATAATTTGGTTTCGGTCTCTGTAAACTATCCTGTGAATACCATTTATAAAAATGGAGCTTTTAAAAATGATAAACTGACTAAGATCATTACACAGAAATATCTGGCCAATATGCCCTGGCTTCCATTAGAATCTTGGAATGATCACAGAAGATTAGGATTGCCATTTTTTGAAAATCCGGCTGTGGAAACTCCTTTGGTGAATTTGCCAGCGATTACAACAGGGAATTATATGACTAATTCTATTAAAAATTTTCCTCAAAGATTAAGATATCCAAGCAGTTTCCGGAATTCGGACCCGAACGGTTATCAGAAGGCAGTACAGCTTCTGGGAGCAGAAGATGCTACTCTTACTCCGCTCTGGTGGGCTAAACATTAAGGGAATATGATGAATGATACTAAACCTCTTTCGATAAGATTGAGGTTTTTTTATGGAGTGAATTAAAGAGCTCCGATAGTAAAAACGATCCTGCTATTATAGGCTGCTGCAGGGACAGTAACTGATACCCCCGTTAATTCTAGCTGTAAAGGAATGTTGTTATAGGTGGCGAGGGCCAATACTGCGGCTATTCTAAATAATTCGACATCAGAGGTGGTAATAGGTTGATACGTGGTTCCTCCGGTAATTGTACATAATAAGCAGACTGTAGTTCCGTTTCCTGTTCTTCTGATGTTTAAGGTCAGCGCATTATTCCATGTCGGATTGGCTACATAACGGACAGATACTTTACCGGTTCCCAACAATAAAGGAACACTTGCGGTCAGGAGAATTTGATTCGTTGCACTTTCATAAGTTCCGGCATAATTAGTTCCTGCCTCTGTTATAGAAGGGACGCTTACCGTCCAGTTGCTTCCCCCTACAGTTAATGTTTGTGAATGTACAGGGCTTGCTATTAATAATAACAAAAAAAAGCATATACTATTTAGAGTAAGGTTTCTTTTTTTTAAAAAATCAATAGGGTATCTCATCTCATTCATTTTATTCAGTGATCGTATAGGTAATAACAACCGGGGTATTGGTTCGAGCTAAGTTAGCATAGGTGTTAGGAACCAGGCTGATCGTAAGTCTATGTCCATTATTGGCCCCATTTCCTGTGAACGCTCCTCCTATTCCGGTAATAATATTGATTGGAGTGGTAGTAAGAGTCACTTGTGCGGTAGGTATTCCTAATGTCCCCCCTCCTGCACCTGAAGCAGCAGCGGCCTGTAATTTTATATCCACTCCGGTAATAGTCTGATTGACCGATGCGGTAACTCTTCGGGTAAGTCCTCCAGCCGCAATAGCAGAAGTGTAATTAATCCATTTTGTAGTATTTACCGCTGGGTTTGTAATAGGTAATCCCGCCTCAGTAGGTGCCACAAAACTTAATGTGATATTGCCGGTAGGCTCTATATCTAATAAAGTGACAATAGGTAGTGTTACAGCAGCTGTAATCTGTGAATATATTTTACCAGACAAAACCAGAAAGATTATACAGAATGTAGATGGGAGTAGTTTCATTTTTGTTTTTTTATGGTATTATATCCTACTTTTATACTTTCCTGTTGATATTTAACCCCTGTTTGCTGTTTTACAACATCAATAGCAAGCATCTTGGTTTCGGAAGGGTGTAATGTAAAATGGAAAGTGTCCATGGAAATCTTGTAACGCTTATCCAGTCCGTTTCTATAAACTTTTACGTCCCATTCTCCCGGACGTAAATAAGTAAAGTCAAAGTTTTCATTTACAAAAGCCACTTTTCGATAGGTTTGCTCTCCGTTAGTCGCTTCGATAATGATACTTTCTTTTTTCTTTCTTTCTCTTTTTAATTGAAATTGGGCAAAACTTATCTGGTTTTCATCAGCCTTTTCATTGAAAGTAATAAACCCTTGAATGTTAGAAGCCGTAGTTAAATTAAAATTAAATATATTTTCTTTATTGTTCAGTATGACGGAAGCAGGCATACTAATGTCGGATATATCATTAATTCCGGTTGTTGACCGGTCTATTTCCAGTAAATAGTCTCCGGGGCTGATATTTTTAAATATAAAATTCCCGTCTTTATCAGTTACTGAAAGATGGTTTCCCAACGTCAGTCTTACACCATCGATTTTCTTTACCCCTTGATTTCCAATATTTCCGGATAGAGTGGTGTATTCTGCAATTTTCTGTACCGGCATATTGACACGCCATGTGTAGCGTAATGAAAATATAAAATCTTTATTTCCCAGCTGCCCCCTTTGTAGTGCATAGCGTCCGGATATATCAAATTCATGGCCAGGGAAAAGGCGTTGATGAAACAGGACTTCAAAAAGATTACGGTCGTTAAAATATTCTTCAGGTATATAATTGTTCTGATAAAAGATACTGAGATCGGACTGCGGAGTAAACCTGCTTATAATACGGGCTCCATAATATACCTGTTTTTGATTTTGCATCTGATAACGAGAGGTTATCGCATAACTTCCAAAGACATTAAAAGAAGTTTTAAACTTTTCAAAAGCTAAGTTAACGGTATAAAAACTGGAATTTCCTGTAAACCCAATAAGGTAATTATCTGTTTTTCCTAATTGCCCTTGCAGATTCACTTGAAAAATACCGATCTGTTGATCAATACTCAGTCTGATGAACTTTTCGTAATAATCAAACTGTCTAGGCTCTAGCCTATCCCGATATTTCTGAAATCCATTGAATAGCATGACAGTACCGGTTCTAAGGTATTTATAGCTGATTCCATATTGAAGATAATTTCTATATGGTGCTGCTAAAAATAACGTATCCCTTTGAAAATTCCTGGCATCCTGAACATAATTAACAAACATATCCAGGCGTTTGGTGATTTTGTATTGTAGGTTTCCGTTGAACGTACTGGTATTGGTAAAGTATCCGGCAAATTGCGGACTGGCTCTCATATACATAACATTTCCATTGATTTTATCATAGCTTCCCAAAAGCTGGACCATATAAGCATTTCCTTCTGTCCGGTCGGTTTTACTGTAAGCCAGTTCACCGGAAACATCCAGATTTTTATTGAGCTTAAACTTTCCTATAGCGTAGGGTAAGTGGGCATTGGAATCTAATTTCAACCCATTAAATCCTAAAATATTTTCTCCGGTTCTCGGGATTTTATATAAATAACCCGCAGTAATTTCGGATTCTTTATTAAGCTTATAAGTCGAGTATGCATTAAATTCATCTTTAATATCCCGGAAAAATCTCGGGTGATTATAAAACCCGCCGACACTAAATTTTTTAAAGTTGTAACGCAGCTCCCCACCTCGGCCGTATCTGGCATATTCTGTAAGAAAGGACGAAGAATATGTTTTATCTCCCAAGTGAACAAAATAGTTTTCCCGTCTGTAGTTAATAAAATATTCCTCATATTGGGTAAAGGAGTTGAATTCAACAGGGTTGGAACTTGCTGCATGAAATTCAAGAATTCCTTTGTTATCTTTATCCAAACTACCTTTACCATAGAGTTCTCCTTGAAATCCGTCGTGATAGATTCCACGATTTTTCATTCCGATAAATGATAAAGATGCTGATATGGGTAACCGGTGATAAATATCGTCTTCTGTTGGTTTTACAGAAATAATTTTGGTGCTGCTGTAGGCGGTTTGGTTTTCCTGGGGATAGTCTGGAGAATAAACAGAGAGATTAAGGTTTTGGTATTCATTTTTTCCTAAACCGGGATCTGTTTTTTTGCTGATGGTTATTATTTTTGCTTCCCCGGGAGGCAAGAGAAGTGAGGCATCGTGATCTACAACGGCATTCTTGCTTTCAAGTATCAGTTTTTCAGTGATGTTTCCGCTGTTTTTTAATAAAAATGAAGATGTGATAATATCCCCTGCTCTTACGAATTCAGGAGAATTGATTGCGGTTAGGGATAGCTTTCTGCTTCCGGAAATTTCTATTTCTAAATTTTTAATAAGCTGCTCACCATCATTTTTTTCTGTTCCATATAAGATTACTTTATATTTTCCTTGGGGAGTTTCAGTAGCAATGCGAAGGGGAACAATGTATACTGTGTGTTCAGATGGTTCGATAGAACAATCATTCTTGGTTAAAATGGGAGTGATATAAGGACTTGACGTTTCAACCCTGATATCATAGGTTTTATTTTTTGATGTAGTGTTTTCCAGAGTAAAAGAAATAGACGTAGCTGTTCCCGGCAGTAGACTATCTTTTTTGTTGACAAATTGGTTAGATTGTTTTTGAGAAAAAATAAGTACTGGGAATAGTATGATAAGGTATAAAGCCCAATTTTTAATCATTTTTTACTTCTAGTTCCACATTGAGAGCAAAAGCATTTTCATCTTCATCTGTTGCGATGATGACTGCATTGTATTTGTCAGGTGGGATTTTACTGATGTCAATAGGGAAAGATTTGGATGTTTGAGGTAATAGTCCCATGGCCAGGCTTGAAAATGTTCCTATTTTCTGTCCGCTCTTGCGGTTATACATCTCAATAGTTGCTGTAGGTTTACAGTAAATATCGCCCTTATTGGAGATCGCAATTTTTAAAACCTGTCTGCCTTCTTCTTTCTCGACCTTTACACTTTCAAACTTCAGGTCAGGTTTTATATTCTCGGCATTATAATCAGTAATCACCTGAATGGCATATCGGACAATAGAAGTTATATTAACCCCTGCCTTGCTGTCACTTGGTTTTACATCTTCTACAGGTTCGACAATAATTACACTCCAGTAACTTCCTGGCTTCGCAAGCTGATTAGGAACCGTAATTTCATAATAAACTTCGGTCTTTTCCTTGGCTTTCAGAGTAATGTAATTCGTATTAAGCTTAATCCAGTCACTATTGGTTTTCTCATTAGTATGAGGTTCTGTGTAATTAATAGAGCCGTTTGCCTGATAGGTAAAGTCTTGTAGAAATATTTTTACATTCTGTGGCTTGCTGCCCGTATTTTCTATCGCTACTTTTCCTTTATAAACCTGCCCGGATTCTACTTTATAATTGTGGGTAAGACCATTTAGTACTACGATACTTGCCTGTAAAAATAAGTAGGGTATAATAAGGAAAGCAAAAAAGAAAATGCGTTTTATCATTCTTTTAGAAATTTTGAGGTTGATATCAGGCACGAGAAAACTAAGAAGAAACTGACCAAGCGATTTCTTCTTAATTAAAGTGAGGATTTTTAATAATTAATTGTCCGAAATAGTGTAAGTAACAGTAGCAACAGTAGTTGTTGTTGCCTGTAAATCTGCATAAGCAGCTACTCCACCAGGTCCACTCCCTGCGGCTAAAGCGTAGGTAAGATTGTGACCATTATTGGCACCGTTTCCTGTATAGGCACTCCCAATCCCTGAGATGATTGTTTGATCAGCAGCGCTCAATGTTAACTGGGCAGCTGGTGTTCCTAATGTTCCTCCACCTGAGCCTGTAGCAGCGGCAGCAGTAACATGAATGTCTACTCCCGGAATCAATGCATTTAATTTTACAGATACATTACGGGTTGGATCTGCTACTGATTTGATGGATGAATAATTTAACCAGAGCGTTGTGTTGGCAGGACTTGCAATAATAGGTTGTCCGGCTTCCGTAGGAGCAGTAAATCCTAACGTAATGTTTTTAGTAGCAGCAGGTTCAATGTCCACAAGAGCAACTTCAGGAACAGTGATTGCAATGGTATGATTATCTGTGTTGGTATCTTGAGCGCTTACATGGGCAGAGATTGCCAAAGCCACTAAAGAAAGAGATAATGGAAATTTAAATTTTTTCATGGTAGGTATATTTAATTTTGAAGTGAAGTTAATAAAATTTTCAATTAGTATTCATGTTTTTTTTCTTTTATGATTCTATTTGCTTATTATCAGTTGCTTAGAAGGAATATTTGTCATTTATTTATCACCAATGTTTGAAATAATATTTTCGTTAATCGAGCATTAAAACAATGGTGTTTTGTATTATTTACTTCAAACAAATGTATTTTTTTAATTAAAATAAAAAAAGACCTTACGATGATGCAAGGCCTTAATTCATTTTATAAAGATTTGTGGTTACGCCCAATGCGGGTCTGAAATGGAAGTTTTTCCAGTTTCTATACGTCCTGAAAAGTGCCATATATGCCCTTGAACATCTATTTTCAGATCATACCATCCTTTATTTTTATTTAATTTAAAGATTATTTTTTCTTCAGTTTTGCTTAATGAAATTTTTCTTTGATCTTTTTCATACAAGTCTTCTAAAGTAGCAGATATAGTACTTTTTGTGTGTTTTTTGAAAATCAATTGAACCTCATTATTCTTGGTGTCATTTAAAAGCCGGATTTCTAATTCCGGTTTCTGAGCTCCTTTAAATTTTCTATAAAAGCCATTGGGACCAAAGACTTCATAATCATATATGCCCGGATTTACAGGATGTGATAATTCCAGCTTATCATATAAGGCATAAGAAAAGTAATAGTTATCCTGATTCTGATCCAACTTAGTTCTGTCATAAACTAATAATGGAATTGCGGTTTCTCTTAAATTGGTCATTTTGATATGCCCATCTTCCAGATTAACAAGGTAATTATAAGGTAAAGCATTAGATGGTTTAATTCCTTTTTCCTGAATCTCTAATAAATTATTGCTAAGCTCCTTTTCAGTATACCACTTGAGGTTAGGGACAGGTTTGTTCTTCGCTGCATTAATGGTCTTTGCATAATCTTTCTGATTTATGTAATCCATTGGAGGAACTTTAATATTAGAAGCGTTAAATGCAGAAGTTAAATCTCCGCAAATTGCCCTTCTCCAATCACTGATATTATCTATCGTGGTATCTTTATTAAACTTTTTCTTGATGAATTTTTCAAGGAATTGCAAAACGGAAGTATGATCTGAAACTTCAGAGTTTACAAAACCACCTTTTGTCCATGGTGATGCAATAATCATAGGCACACGGTATCCTAATCCAACGGCTCCTTCTATGCGTTCATAATCCTTTAATTTCGGAGAAGACATATATTCCTGGTTTTTGTTGACATATTCAACACCTTCTTTTCCATTTATATCAACTGGCTGGCTGGGGTTCAATGGAGGAGCAAAAGGAAGAACATGATCAAAATAACCGTCATTTTCGTCATAATTAATAATGAAAATGGTTTTTTTCCAGGTTTCAGGATCGTTTGTAAGAATATTTAAAACTTCTGAAATATACCATGCCCCATACCATGGTGAACCCGGATGGTCGGAAAAATGTTCAGGAGCAATTAACCAGGAAACGAGAGGAAGCTTTTTCTCTTCCACATCCTTACGGAATTGGAATAAAACATCGCCTTTAGGCACTACCAGTCGCTCTCCGTGCTCATCCGTTCCTATCTCTAAATTCCAAAAATCAGGATCTCCGGTATTCGTGGTAAATGCTTTTTCATGGAGATTCTTTTCCTTTTGAGAAAGTTTGGAATAGTTATCCGGATGATACTTTACCAGATCATCCTGCAATTCTGCAATTACAGATTCCAATCTTTCTTTCTGATTAGGATTTTTTTCAATTTCTTTTTTAAGATAACTGATGACATTAGGGATGTTTTGATAATACCCTTTTGAAAATTTTACATGGTATGCGGAGAACCATTCAATAGGATTGTCTGTGAAGTTACTTAACCAGGCTTCCTGTTCTCCCGACATTCCTTTAGGTAAGCTGATTTCATTCTGGTATATTTTCCATGAAACATTTTGCTCTTCTAATATTTCAGGAAAACTTTTCCATCTTGCCTGGCGGTTGTTATCATAATCAATATTTTCATTATATACATTGGCTTTTACTTTGCCATTTTGCTGTTCCCTAAGAGTTCCTGACCAATGAAAAAGTCTGTTGGGTGTAGTACCTGTAAGAGAAGAACAAAAGTATTGATCGAATATGGTAAATGCATCGGCTAGCTGATAATAGAATGGAAGATCTTCGCGATTATAATATCCTAAAGTAAGCGGAATATTTTTGTAATCTTTATTTCCTGAAGCTTTTGACTGTAACCATCGGTCATATTTTCCTTTATTTAAAGCTTTTTGCTGATCAGACCAGGAGTGCGGTAATGAGCTCATCCAGGTAGATTTGGTATTTCTTAAGTCTAAACGGGCAGGAGAAGCATATCTCCCATCATTTCCTTTCTGAAAAAAAACAGAATGCCCGTCAGGTTTAACAAATGCTTTTTTGTCAAGAAAGCCCCTTACTCCTTTAAGAGATCCAAAAGCATGATCAAATGACCGGTTTTCCTGCATCAGAATAACGACATGTTCGGCATCATAAAATGTGGATAAGGCAGCCGGTTCTATGGTGAGCGCTTTTAAAATGGAAGGATGTAAAACACTTGAAGTTCCTAAGCCTGCCAGTAATAAACTGGATTTCTGTAAAAATTCTTTTCTGTTCATACTGAATTATAATAAAAGAAAGAAACCGCAAGATAATAGTATTTTCCTGCGATTTCTTTTTGAAAGATTAAAAATTTAAAATTTTATTGCAGCCACCATGGTTTAGAATTGATTTGATCATTTCCTCCATATTGGGTTGCTAATGAAGCTTTAAGATTAGCACTGTTGTAATTGTATTCAGATTGTGGATATCTAAATCTGAATGGTGCTGAGGTTCCGGTCGGTAAAGGATAATTCGGATAACCTGTTCTTAAGTAATCGTAATAAGAAGTCCATTGTGCCTGGTGGAACATGGTCATATATTTCTGAGTCATAATTCTTTCCAGCTGGTCCGCTAAAGGGGCTGAATTATTATAAACAACTAATGGTGTTGTTAAATATTGATTCACATCAAATCCTGAAAAATAAAGATTTGGATTTTTAACATAAGTCTGGTAGAAAGTGAAGCTGGCTTTAACAGCATTGTCATAATGTGTTTTTGCAGATCCTGAGATCCATCCTCTTGCAGCTGCTTCCGCCAGAATAAACTCTAATTCGGAATAACTTAAAACAGAAGAAGGTTCATTGGTAGGATCTTTATAGAAACGGTCATTGACTTTTGAAATATTCTTAGCAGCGACTAATGCAGCATTATCAGAATAAGAAGAAACCGGATTTCCTCCGTTATATCCGGTAAAATCTGTTATAGGCTTTCCGGCTTCTTTTGCAGAAGTGGTTTGAGCTGCAAAAGTAAATAAACGTGGATCCTGTCTGTTTTTAAAGAAATTAATGAAATAATCTGCCATATACAGACTCGAACCATAGCTACTATTGTTAAACATACTATACCTGCTGTCAGCTGCATCTGCAAACTTAAGCTCTCCGTTATCTGTAATAGAAGTCATTAAAGGCTGACTTCCTACGATTGAAGCAAATTCAGTGGCGATATTATAGTTTCCAACAGTGGTTTTCTTAGACAGAGAGATTAATATTTTTAAACGGAAAGAGTTGATGAGCTTTTTCCATTTGGTTGCATCACCCTTATATACAATGTCACCTTCAATTTTATCATTAGAATTGATGAGGTCATTGGCCTCTTTCAATTCCGTTAATATTCCGGACATCACTGCTTCCTGGCTGTCATATTGAGGCTGAGTAATTCCAGACTCTCCTTTTATTGCCTGTGAATAAGGAATACCACCAAACTTTAAGCTCAAATTGAAGAAATAATAAGCTCTGAAAAATTTACCGATAGCAGTATAGTTTTTATTATTGATCCTTTCCGCTTCCTGCATCATTTTTACAGTATTCAAAAGTCCTTTTGTATAAACCTCGAAAGAAGCATCATTCCATTTCATATACTGGTAAACATTCTCCCCATCGATTCCGATCATCATTCTTGAGGCATACATATTCTCACCATTTACCTGAAAAGCATCTTGTGAAACGAATGTTAAAAGAGATTTGGGATCAATGCTTGCCTGGTCATTAGGGTTTTCATTGATTTTATCAAGACTTGTTTCACATGAAGTAAGGGCAAAAGCTCCTGTAATGATTAATGATTTTATAATATTTTTCATTTTGACTGAAAGATTATTTAATTAAAATTTAAGATTAAATCCGACTCCGAACCATCTACTTGAAGGATCTTGAATATCATTTCCCGACCCAATTTTCGATGGATCTTTACTGTCATTTCCGGTTCCTATTTTGAAATCGGGATCTGAATAAAGATTTTTTGCTTTTTTCCACATGGCCAAATTATAGCCGGATACGTTTACTGTGAAATTTTTCACAAATCCCTTGGGATTAAGTAAATAGGAGAAGTCATATTCAAGGATTACAGATCTCAGTTTTACAAAGGTTCTGTTGAAAACATTAGCAAATACATCACTTTCATCCTCAGTTACCCTTGCACGGTAAGGATAGTTTTGTGCCCAGTCCTGGAAGCTTATTGCTTTTGTATGGGGTGTATAAGTGCCAGTAGCAGCATTGTAATTTACCCCATCAGGAACAAAATAATAGGTTCCCGGATTAGCATACTCCCGATCTCTGTACTCTACAGAATTAGGATGTTTTCCGCCCCACCACATTTTTTCTACAACCTGAGACCTCATGACCCCACCAATACTTCCGTCGATACCAATATTTAAAGTGAATTTTTTGTACTTGAATGTATTGGTGAATCCAAATATCCAATCAGGATTGAAATGGCCTAAGTTCGTTGGATTGTTAGCTCTTGTAGGCATTCCGGTTTCAGCACTCAGGATGACTTTTCCATCTGGGGATTTCTGCCATGTATAATCATAATAACTATCCATTCTTTCTCCTAATTGGATATTTTTGTAATTAGGCATGTTATCATAGATAGAAGTTAGCTTTTGTTCGTACGTACTCCAGTTAATCAATGATTTCCAGGTAAAATCTTTTGTTTTTATCGGAACCAGTCCTAAGGAAATTTCAACACCTTGGGTAGTATATTCGTTTCCGTTTACATATTGAGTTTTGAAACCTGATGATTCAGCACTTGGAAACTGAAGGATGTTGTTATAGTCCAACGTTCTGAAATAGGTAGCATCTAATGTAATTCTGTTTTTGAATAGCCCCGCGCTTAAACCTAATTCGTATGATTTCGTTTGTTCAGGTTTAAGAGAGTTTTCATAATTTAAGGCTGTTGGATAATAGTTAGTGGGATTTCCGTTAAATGCAATTCCATTATTATTTAAATAATAATTTCTAATCGAATAGGGTTGGAAGTCATACGCAACTTTTGCCCACGAAGCAGAAAGCTTTAACATATTAACAGCCTCCGGCATCTTAACAAGATTTGATACGACGGCACTTAATGAAGCAGAAGGGTAGAAGTAAGATCTGTTAGCTTTTGGTAGGGTAGAAGACCAGTCGTTACGTCCCGAAACGTTGATGAAGAAAGCATTGTATAAACCAATATCCATGGTGCTGTAGGCACTATAGATGATTTTTTCTTTGAGATAGTCATAATATTTTATGGCTCCAATAGAATTGTCTAATGAATACTGCTCAGGAACTTTCAAACCATCTGTTGAAGCTTTATCAACATTGTTTTTATAATAAAATGTAGAAGCTCCGGCGTTGATGGCAATATCAAAATTATCAGAAAACTTTTTCTTATAGGTAGCTAAAACATCAGAATTGAGATTCCAGGTTTTTTCATCATTCAGAATATACCCGCCGGTTCTTGGCGCGCTATAATTGAAATAAGAATAAGGACTTAAGATTTCCTGTTTGTTATGATTTTGAACGATAGATATATTACCCTTTATTGAGAAGTCTTTGGTAGCTTTGTATTCCAGACCTGTTTGAGCATTGATGATATTAGTCCTGTTTTGATTTTTGTAATAATTGGCTCCAAACCAAGGGTTATTGTACCAGGCGTAATTCCAGTTCGCTTGTAAGGTTCCTTCTCTACCGGGTACCCACATATTATTTTTTAAGGCTCTTCCATCTACATCGGCTCCCATCCAGATGAGAATAGTATACATGTGCCCGCTGGGATTATAATCGTAATTGGGAACGTTTGGGGTAAAAGTTTGGGTGAAGTTGAACTTGGTGTTAAAAGTTAATTGATCAGTCAAATGATTTTCTGAAGAAAAATTAACGCCATAACGTCGTAAATATGCTTCCGGAACTCTGTCATCATAATTCATAAAATTACCCGAAAGTCGGTAGGTATCTTTATTACTTTTATAGCTTACCGCAAAACTGTTATTATTGATGACAGCCGGTTTTAAAAAAGTACTTAAATTATCATGATATTCCCAGTCAATAGGAACCCTTTCATATCTTGACTTATCGTTATACTGACTTCCGGCAACAGTTCCATACCATGGAATAACCTGCCCTGTAACTTTATCTCTGATCGGACTGTTCCATTGTGCGATTTTTAATCCTGGAACAAACTTCGGTCCCCAGATCATATCTCCATCATTTACTCCACCATCTGCACCGTCCCAGAATTCGTATTTTCCATGAGATCCGTTTCCATATTGAGTCTGAGTTTTAGGAAGATTTGTAAACCCGGCTGTGATCATTGTATTTTGTGAAAACTCTACCGTAAAACCTTTCTTCTTCGCATTTTTTGTAGTGATCAAAACAGCACCAAACCTTCCTCTTGATCCATATAATGCAGAAGCTGTTGCTCCTTTTAAAACATTAATATTATCAATATTATTAGGATCTAAATTTTGAAAAACTTCTTTTTCAACGATGACTCCATCGATTACAAATACCAGGTTAGAATTTCCTCTTAATGTAAATTCCGGTGCCTGCTGCATTCCGGTGGGATTGGAGACATTTAATCCGGCAACTTGTCCGGAGAAGAGATTTCCTATACTTGGAGTGGTAATAGTTTCAAATTGTTTAGTTCCTACTTCCTGAGTAGCATAACCAATTTTTTCTTTTTTCTTGGCAATTCCCAAAGCAGTAATCACCACTCCTTCGATTTGTTTTTCATTTACTTTTTTTAAAACAATAGAATATTGTCTTTTAGAAGACACTTCTATGCTGTAAGATGAATAATCCGGTGAGTAGAACTCTAGAATGTCTTTGGGGTTTGCAGTGATGGTAAAATTACCATTTTCATCAGTGGTAACAGATTGTCCTGTGTTTTTGTCAGTGATGTTGACACCTGAAACACTGGTGCCGTTTTCGGATTTTACATTTCCGGAAATGTGGATTTCTTGAGCAGTTAAATAAAGGGGGAGCAAAAAAATCGCAAAAGTAGCTAAAGTCTTCTTCATTTTTTTGAGGACAAATTTAGCTGCGTATTGTTACCAGTATTTTAATGATATATTAAGATAAAAATACGATTTAACGAATTGGTAACTAAAAAAGTTAATATAAGTGTAAAACGGAAAAGGTGAATTATATAGCTGTTTTTGTTTTATTATGGGTACTATAAGCAAGGGCTATGGAGGATCTTCTTTAAAATCTACTCAGTATTCCCCAATGGATTTTAATGTCATTGAACTTAAATGGATTTCCGAATTCATTCCCGTTAGATAGCTGGAAGCTCATGAGTCCTATAGGAATAAAAAAGTTGAATCCGAGACCGACACTATAGAGTTTGGGCTTTACATTTAAAGACTTATTATTCAGTTGCCCATATTGTCCAAAGAGGTCAAAAAATGCCTGATTGCCTATAAGATAGCGGTATTCTAAACTTCCGTAATAATAGAAATCGGCGGCCAGGGAATTCTCATTGAATCCCCGCATGGAATTCCAACCCCCAAAACGATACAATTCGTTGGCAGAAAAATCAACCTTTGAATCCATCATTGCTCCTTCTCCCTTTATGTTGAGAAAGTGGTTTCCGGAGATGTGATAATTGTGCTCCCCAAAGAAGTAAAACTGATTCTGATTGGCTTTGATATTATCTTTAGTATAGGTAGTGGATAAGAAGTCATAGCCGGCCGTTATTTTTGTTTTGTAAAGAAAAAGATCAATATCCGTTGGTTCTGTCATTTCAAACCAGACCCCAATACCTTTTTTATTATAATCTTTACCTTGTACGTAAAGGGTATCAATGATGCTTGATGTTTCAAAAGTTCCTCTCAGACCAATTTTGTTTCTGTTATTCATATGATAGTATAAAGCAGGTAATAATTTTACGTTGGCAAATGTTGAATCCTGCCGGAAGATATTCACCTTCATATTTAAACCGACATTGGATTTAAAAAGATAGGGGATATCAGTTTGGAGATCAAATGTCTGCCCTTTGTCGGGGTTTCGCTGCCAGTATAAATTAATAGCTTCAAAACCGTTAAACATATTCCTGAAATTAACATTCAAGGTTCCGTTAAGAGTGAATTTTTCTGTTTTATCATTTCCAAAACCGATCACACCATCAAATGTATTGGTCTTTTTCTTTTCCATGAAAAGATAAATCTGTGTCGAATCTTTGGTAAATAAGGTCTGAGGTGGACGTTCTAATGTAATAAAAGGGTGACTCTGAAAATTTTTATTGATCGCGATGAGGTTTTTGTCATCGTAGGTCTTTCCTTTGAAATCTTTCTCAAGATTTTTGATAAATCGTTTCGGAACATTCTCATATCCTTTTACCACAAACCCATTTATCGTTCTTTTATCGTTCTTGTTAATATCCAACTCTACAATAGGGTATCCGTTTTTCTGTCCTTTATATTTAGACTTGATCCTACTGAAAGAATATCCGTCATCAATGTACTTTTTATTGATATTCTTCTTGGTGGAATCCAGGTTTTTAGTGAAGAAATCTTTTTCTATTTTTAGTTTACCAGCGATAGAGTCGGAAAGATTAACATATGTCTCGTTAAAATTTTTACCCTTGTCGTAAATAATTTCTGTACTGTCGCCCTTTATTTTTACCTCTTTCAATTGGGTGAAGAAATAATTGCTTTGAGCCAGGGAATCAAGAAACTTTACAGCAGAGGCTGAGTCTTTAACTTTTTTAGTTTGTTTGGTTTGTATATCTGTAAGCCAATACATTTTCTTTTGCGCCTGAATAAAAACGCAAAACAGTACAAAAAATATTTTCAGAAATAACTTCAATATTACATTTATTTAAGCCATTAAGATATGTGATTAAATGCTTTAGAATACTCAGAAGACCTCCTTCATCAAAATGAACAAACATTCATAAATTGAGAACCTAACAGTTTAACGATTTTACAATTTCACTCTTCATCCCTTCCGCGATTTTGCCTTTCCGCCTCAAACAAACTCATCACCCAATACTAACCGGAAACTAATCCAGTTTATTGTATTTCTTCATTAAGTTTTCATAAGTCGTCTGAGGAAGTAACCATTTCAAAGGAACCCCTATTTTCTGTCCGAATTTCCCAAAATAATAATGGGCTTTCCATTTATTTTTGTTCACAAGCTGTTCGATATATTCGGCAACTTCTAATGGCTCAGTTCCATCACCTACATGGGAGTTCATAAGAGCATAAACCTTATCAAAAACATTTTTATACGGTTCGGACACTTTTGTTCTCACTCTGTTTTCTGCAATATTGGTTTTAATATCCCCCAAATGAAGTGAACAGACATCGATATTCCATGGATATACTTCATAACGCATGGCCTCAGTAACTTTATCCAAAGCTGATTTTGATGCAGAGTAAAATCCTCGGAATGGTAGTCCCATTTCACTTCCGATACTGGAAATATTGATGATTTTTCCGAATTGA
Source organism: Chryseobacterium piperi (assembly GCF_002285635.2). Classification (NCBI taxonomy): domain Bacteria; kingdom Pseudomonadati; phylum Bacteroidota; class Flavobacteriia; order Flavobacteriales; family Weeksellaceae; genus Chryseobacterium; species Chryseobacterium piperi. The sequence goes on from NZ_CP023049.2 coordinate 3,683,884, forward strand.
TGCTCACGCATTACAGGCATTACAGCGCTCATCATCTGAACAGAGCCAACTAAATTTAAATTGAAGAGTCTCAAAATATCTTCCTTTGAAGAGTCTTCTACAGAACCTACCATTCCCATTCCTGCATTATTGATTAAAACATCTATTTTTGATTCTGTTTTTAAAACCTCAGCAACAGCGTTCTGAACAGCATGGTTATCGGTAACATCTGTCGGAATAGATTTAAAAAATTGGCTTTCCGTATGTTTTCTGCTCAGTCCATACACCTGATGTCCTTTCTTTCCAAAATATTCGGCTAAAACAAAGCCTATTCCCGATGAGGTACCTGTAATGATAATGGTCATTTATTTTTATTACTTTTTAGAATTATCCTTTTTATTCTTTCTTTAAGCCCGCCGATAGAGCTTTATTAAAGCTGCTATTTTTAGTTCTTGATCAATTAGCGGAGTTTATTGAATTTTCAGCAAATGTAAAAAAAGAAAAATGAACTCTATTATTTATTCTCTATGAAAATAAGCTCTTTAAGATAAATCCTAAAGTATTGTTGATGAGCCTTATAACTGTTTATTGATCTTAAACTTAAAAGAAAGTTAATCTTAATAAAGTCAATCATATAAGAATAATCAGTAATTTATGTTTATGTATTTGGTTCATAGTGTTTTATATTGCTGCTTTATGAGTCTGTTTGTTAGAGTTGATTACTATTTTTTAATAGAAATATAAAAAAAGGTTAATGACGTCTGGGATAAAGCTGTTCTAATTTTGCATGCGAAATCAAAACATACATGACTGTACTTAAATCTTCTGTCTCAGTGGCTTATCTAACAGGCCGGGGACTATTAATTGGTGCCTTGTTTATCTCGCCAATACTGTTATCTCAGAAAAGAGATAGTTTAAAAGAAAAATCTATAGATGAGGTTGTTGTGGTAGGATACGGAACACAGAAAAAAAGTAAAGTATCCGGTGCCGTTTCTGAAGCTTCCTTAGATAAGCTGAGTTCAAGATCTTTATCCGGAATAGGCGAAGTACTTCAGGGAAAAGCACCCGGAGTAACAGTCGTCAACGAAGGGGGAGATCCTAATGGTGCCCCAAAAGTGAATATCCGTGGTTTAGGCGGAATTAATGGAGAAACCCCTCTGTACGTAGTAGACGGTGTCGTTTTTAACGGAACTCCTGCAATTAATCCTAATGATATTCAGGATATCTCTGTACTTAAAGATGCTTCTGCAGCCATTTATGGAGCAAGATCTTCAGGAGGAGTGATTCTCATCACGACTAAAAGAGGAAAAAAAGGAGCACTTACTGTCGATTTTGATGTAAAGTATGGTGTCAACCAGACATGGAAGCTGAAAGAATCTTTAAATGCGGCAGAATTCCAGGATGTGATGTATCAGGCTTTTGAAAATGCAGGTAAACTAAACAGTCTGCCTTTGGCTTTTAATGCAGAGAAATATGCTGACGGAAGAATTACCAGAACCGACTGGATGAAAGAGATTTTCCGTACAGGAACCATTCAGGAATATAATATTAATTTGAGTGGAGGAAGTGAGAAATCCAGATTTTTTGTTGGAATGAACCATAGGAATCTGGAAGGTATTCTACTAAATACACAGGCAAAGCGATATAACTTCAGAGTTAATTCGGAACATAAGATCAAGGATTGGTTAACGATCGGGGAGAATATGTATTATAATTACTCAGACGGAAATACGGCTGATACGAAAAGTGGGTATACCGGAGCATTAGTCGCAGCGATGTATTATCCGCCAAACGTTCCTGTGTATACTTCGACCGGAGCATTTTCAGGACTACCTATTGATGTAGCAGGAGGCTATGGAGATATGATCAACCCCGTAGCTTATCTTCAGCGGATCAATATCAGAAACCCTACTCATGAAATTCTCATCAACCCTTATGCAGAGATTACCTTAGCTAAAGACCTCAAATTTCGATCAAACTTTTCTCAGACCTTTAAAATCGGAACGGTTAAAAACTTTACATACAGAGTTCTGGAAGTAGGAAAGATTTTTGACACGAATAACCTTGAGTATCAGTCAAACAACTCATCGACAGCGCTTGCAGAACAGCTTCTTACCTATAAAATAGCTTTAAACAAGCATAATTTTGACTTTCTCGGTGGTTTTACTTTTCAGAAAACAATAGATGAGGGTTTTTTAGCCAAGGCTTATGATTTCAGAAGTGAGGTAGAAGTTTTTCAGCATCTTCAAAATGCGGCGGATACCAATAAAGATGTTTCGAGCTACAGATATCAGCAATCATTGGTCTCCTATCTGGCAAGAGTTAACTATGATTATTCCGGTAAATATGTAATCAGCTTATTAGGGAGAAGAGATGGCTCTTCTTTAGTGGCGAAGCAAAATCGTTTTGCTAATTATTATGCTGTTTCCGGGGCATGGGTAATATCCAGAGAAACCTTTCTACAGGATGCTTCCTGGCTCTCAAATTTAAAACTGAGAGGAAGTTACGGGATCTTAGGAAACCTGGGTGGGATTTCTCCTCAGGCAGTAAACCCTTTAATGATCAGGGATAATAATATTATTTTTGGGCAGGACCCGTCCCAAAACATTGCTTATTATGCTACTACGAGACCTAATCCGAATTTAAAATGGGGAAAATCTGAACAGACCAATTTTGGATTAGACGCTTCTTTTCTGAACAACCACCTTTCTTTACAGTTGGATTACTTCATAAAGAATTCCAAAGATCAGATATTTAATGTAAGCTTACCGAGTACGGCTACCTATAATAATCAATATGTAAATGCAGGATTATTTCAGGATAAAGGATATGAAGTAGGAGTTAATTATAACAGCAAAAGTACAGGAGACTTTTCTTATTCCATTGGGGCTACATTTAATCAACTAAAAAACACGGTGAAGCAATTAGCTGATGTAAATGAGATCTTTATTAACAGCAATGGAGTGAGAGGAGTGTTGAAACCTACCCGCATAAAAGTGGGCGAGTCATTATATTCTTACTATGGATACAAGACCGGAGGTATTTTCCAGACCCAGGACGAAATCAATAATTACAAGGATGCGAACGGAAATCTTATACAGCCCAATGCCAAGCCTGGGGATATTAAATTCCTGAAGAAAGACGGGAATACCGGAACGTTGAATAACGATGATTTTGTCAATCTCGGAAATCCTTATCCTAAATTTTCATATGGATTATCCTACAATATGACCTGGAAAAATTTTGATCTCAATGTATTCTTTCAAGGAGTGTATGGAAATAAAATATTTAATGGGCTGAAGTTTATTTCATTAAACCCGGGAGGAACAGGGCAAAACTATAATATGGACAGGGAAATCCTTAATGCATGGACACCACAAAATACGAATACAGATATTCCAAGGCTGGTTCACGGAGACCCAAGTGGTAATTATTCAAAAGTATCGGATTTCTATGTTGAAGATGGCTCTTACCTAAGACTGAAAAACCTTACCATCGGTTATTCTTTACCCAAAGAGCTTTACGGAAAACTTGACGTAACCAGGCTGAGAATTTATGTCACGACAAACAATTTGTTTACGATTACCAAATACACTGGTTTTGATCCTGAAGTCGGAATGGATACGTATGGTGTGGATACCGGAAGATATCCTCAGGCACGTTCATTTATTTTCGGGGTAGAAATAGGATTATAATTTTTAATAGTTAAAAAGTAAAAAATATGAAATTTTTCAACAAAATATTTTTAGTGTCAGGAATAGCAATAATGCTGTCGTCCTGTACAAATGAACTGGATGTTCAGCCGGAAGGAACTCCTACAGAAGCAAGCTTCTGGAAGACAGAAAATGACCTGATAACAGGAGCTAATGCCATGTATAAGCCTCTTTTTGACGGAGAGTTTTACGGGCGGGGATTGTTTTGGTTCATCAATGCCAGTGATGATATGGTCACAGGAAGGGCAAAAAGTGAAGCGGATAATGCAAAGAATTTCAGCAGTAATTATATTGCTGCAGGTGATCTGGAAACCCAATGGAATAAACGATATAATGTTATAGGAGTAGCCAACCGTGTGATCCGGAATATAGATAATATTCAGACCTCAGCTGCCGTAAAAAATAAATATCTGGGAGAAGCCTTATTCATGAGCAGCCGGATGTATTTTGAACTGGCTTATACTTATGGGAACGAGAAAGCGGGTATACCAATCATCGACCGTACGAAAGAACCCGATACCAATCCTATACCAAGAGCGGCCAACGTGATGGATAACTACAATTATATTGTAGCAGATTTGAAGAGAGCAGCTGAATTATTGCCTGCACAGGAACAGCTTCTTGCAAAAGATTATGGACGACCTCATAAAGCAGCTGCATGGGCACTTCTTGCAAAAGTTTACCTTTTTATGAAAGACTGGCAAAATGCAGCCTATTGGGCTAATGAAGTAATGACCAAAGGAAACAGAACTTTGCTGGCTAATTATGCAGATGTTTTCAAGGCCGAAAATAATTATAGTACAGAGTACATCTGGTCTCTTCCCGGAACTCCTAAATTTACCGCTTGGGGAAGTATCCTTCCCGGAGTAATGCTTGAAAATAAAGGCTGGGGATTATATAATGGCTGGGGGTATTTCCAACCCACTAAAGAATTGTATGACGAATATGAAGCAGGAGATCTTAGAAGAAGTGCAACGATCCTGAAATTGGGAGATAAATTTACTTTTAATGGTTCGGAAAGGACTTATGCTTCTTCCAATTCTCTTACGGGATATCAGTTTAATAAATATATGGATGCCTTTAAATATGCATTAAACAGTGGGCATGTAAGTGCCAATGGAGATTATCCGTGTACAGATCTTGCTGTTCCTATTATGCGTTATGCTGAGGTAGTCCTGATCAAAGCAGAGGCGAAAATAATGATGGGACAAAATGCTGACCAGGAAATCAATATGATCAGGACCCGCGCCGGTCTGGCATCAAAAAATGGATGTACGCTAGCCGATCTGAAACATGAAAGACGTTGTGAGCTGGCAGGTGAGTGGGCAGACAGGCATCGGGATCTTGTACGTTGGGGAGATGCTCAGGGTACCTATGCACAACCTTTACATGGTATCAGTGGCCAGATAGTTTGGGCAGCCAGGAACTTCAATCCATCAATCCATAATGTATGGGCAGTTCCGCAGGTCGAAATTGTCAACAGCCATGGAGTCATTAAACAAAATCAAGGTTGGTAAGATTTTTATAACTATTGGGGCGAGATTCGGGATTCGGGGTGAAGTGAAGTTATTAAGAATTTCTTCTTTGCCGTTTGGACAAACACCCTCAAATTTACAATTTAACATATCCGTGATTTCGCCCTTTCGCTTTTTTGCGATTTTACCTTTAAACCGATTCTTTTTTAAGATATTATGAAACAAATAAAAATAGGGGTCTTATTGGCCATGGCCATTTTTTCACAAAATCAGGCACAGAATTATTTAAACTATAATGTTAGTAATGCACATTCACATAATGATTATGAACAGGAACTCCCTTTCTGGCAAGCCTATTATGCGAACTTCGGATCTATTGAAGCAGATGTTTTTCTGGTCAATGGCAAACTTTGGGTGGCTCATACAGAAAAAGAATTATCTCAGGACAGAACATTAGAGAGTCTTTATCTGGACAATATTTCAAAACAAATTAAACTTAACAAGGGAAGTATCTATTCTGATCCTGGGAAAAAATTACAATTGCTTATTGATGTTAAGCAAGATTATAAAACAACACTCAGTGCATTGGTCACCACATTGAAAAAATATCCGGAGATAACAGGGAATCCGGGAGTTAAAATTGTAATTACCGGAGATCGTCCACAGCCGGGGGATTTTAAAAATTATCCGGATTATCTTTTCTTTGATGGAGATCTGGATAAATCCTATACTTCTGATGAGTTGAAGAGAGTAGGTTTGTTCAGTGCGGACCTGCAAGGTCTGGTTAAGTGGAATGGAAAAGGAATTCCAAGAGATGAGGAAACAGAAAACATTAAAAAGGTAGTTGCTGCGGCGCATGCACAACAAAAGCCTGTACGATTCTATGGAGCACCGGATTTTCCGAATGCATGGCTGAATTTTATAGATTTGGGAGTGGACTATATCAACACCGATCATATTCCTGATCTCAAAAAGTTTCTGAATACTATTCCCCGGAACTTCTATAAAAATACCAAAGAATACAGCACCTATACGCCTACCTATAAAACAGATGGAGTAGTGAAGAATGTTAAAAATGTGATTCTTTTGATTCCGGACGGAACTTCTTTACCTCAATACTATGCTGCTTTTACGGCTAATAAAGGAAAGCTGAATGTATTCAATATGAAAGCTACCGGATTGTCCAAAACCAATTCGTCCAATGCTTATATTACAGACTCAGCTCCGGGATCAACAGCTTTTGCTACGGGGGTAAAGACTAAAAATACTTTTGTAGGGGTTGACGGAATGGGAAAAGCCCTTGCACAAATTCCCGATATTATTGCCGGTAAAGGAATGACTTCAGGATTAATTTCTACCGGAGATATCACGGATGCTACACCTGCGGATTTTTATGCCCATTCAGATAATAGAAACAATTCAGAGCCTATTTTGAAAGACTTTGTTAATTCCAAAACCAAAATTCTGATCGGTGGACCTACGAATGGATTAACTCCTGAAAATCTACAGAAAATTAAAGATGCAAAAATCGATATTTATCAAGATCTGAAATCAGTAAAGAAAATCAATACCCGTACCCTGGTTATTGATCCGTTAGCTTCACAAAGAATAACCAATGGAAGAGGAAATTGGCTGGCGGATGCTTTTGATCTTACCCTTAATGATTTAAAAGAGAATAAAAAAGGTTTCTTTATGATGGTCGAGGCATCTCAAACTGATGGCGGAGGACATAGTAATAATATTGAACAGCTCGTTACAGAATTATTAGATTTCGATCACGTGGTAGGAAAAGCTATGAAATTTGCCGATGAAAACAAAGAAACATTAGTCATTGTAGTAGGGGATCATGAAACCGGAGGTTTAACACTTCTTGATGGCAGCCTTAAAGACGGGTGGATATTCGGAAACTTTAGTACAAATGATCATACATCCATTCCATCCAGTGTATTTGCTTATGGTCCCAATTCTAAAGAATTTACGGGCCTGTTTGAAAATACCGAGATCTTTAATAAAATACTGAATGCCTACGGGATAAAGAAATAGATGTTAACTGAGGTTATATTACCAACAGCAGCTTTGTCCATTAAAAAAATTGCAGCCCTTATTCAATAAGGGCTGCAATTTTTATCATAAGGGCTTGTTTTTCAGAACCTAAAATCTAATTGAAATTGGTTTTAATGATCAGTTCTGATAATTCTGCACTGATAAAGTCTATAGGCATTATCCCATAAGATCCTTGAGGGCTGCTTTGAAATAAAGTTTTAAGCTTAGGGTTGATATTGTTGGATACGGTAGGGATATTTGGAATTCCAAATATTAAAGGTTTGTAACCGCTTGTGAAATTAATAAAGAGTTTACCACTCGTATCAGTTTTTGCTTCATTGTACAGAGCTGAAATCCTGGACCATTTATCGTCATTATTACTTACCTGATAATAATCCTGAACCTTTAAAGATGCGTTTGAGTTATTGATTTCAAATGTTGTATTGTCTGCCCATGATGTGGCATTAATTCCCTTAACTGTTTCTGCAGAAAACCTTCTTAATAATTTAATTTTTCCTCTCACAGATCCCAGGTTAGGAATAGTAGTACCTAGATCCCATCTGGATGGATTTTTCTGAATGTAAGAATCAAATGTCTTTTCAAAAGTTCTTGTATTATTGGACGGATCATATTCTTCTTTAACGGACATCACTATTGTTTCCGTCGGATGACTTTCCAAAAATGTATAACATGCATTAAGGACGTCATCGAAATTTAAATTCTGATAAATAGGACCATGATGTATGGCAAAAGAATTATCAATATGCCTGCACCGAATATCCAGAAAACGGATTCCAGCATTAAGCTGCTCACTGATGGTAAGATTTTGCGTTTTTGCAGTACCGCTATTAGAAGGTACTTCTCTCATAGCTCCCGAATCATGAGTACCGGGAATAGAAATTTTTGAAATAGAAGTATTATCCTGTAATCCGGACATCCAGTTACTGATTCCGATAGCAGCCAGGGAAGTTTTGCTGACATTTTTAGTCTGAAGATTCAGACTCTTATCATCAGAGTCCATTACGGTTACATTTTCTGAACAAGAAGAAAGCATGGTTGAGGCAGTCGTAATGCCGAAAAAGAGAATCGCCAGATATCTCATGTTAAGTTTGAACATAGTTTAAAGTATTTTATTTAATCTTAAAAATACACATACATCTATATTGGGGAGTTAATTAAATTTTAATATATAATTAAGTTATGAAAGCGAAAAGGCTGAATGGCAAAATCGCGGAATCGTAAAATTGTTCAATCGTTAATTAAAAAAAATAGAATATTTTAATTATCCTCAGTTTTCATGAATAATGCACAGTACCTTTTGTCATTGACTTCGTCTAATCTTCGATTTCAGGAATGGAGCAGAAGCGGAGTGGAGGAATCTCAACAGTAATATTAAAAATGAGGATATAATGAGTTGTTGAGGTGATGAAGAGATTTCTCACCTCGTTCGAAATGATAGAGGTTACATCAATAAATTATAACAATAATACATGAGATAGAAAACGACGTTCTTTAAGTAAGAACGTCGTTTGTATTTTAACTTAAGAGCATCGTTGAGCTATGAGATAAGTATCGTGGAAAGATCTTTCCAGAACATCGGATAAGATTTCTCAACGACATCTTCTTCCTCTATATTAAGTTCTTTGATCAGGCAGAACGGAGCAAAGCTCATGGCCATTCTATGATCCTGATATGTTTTGATAGAAATATTTTCTTCCGGTTCTCCAAAGCTAACCGATTGAATCGTTGAGTCTGTAATTTCAGTTTCTGCTCCTATTTTTTTCAGCTCATTGTATAAAGCCTGAAGTCTGTCAGTTTCCTTTACTCTCAACGTTCCAAGCCCTGAAATATCGAAAGGGATTTTTAATGCTGATGCTGTTACACAAAGTGTTTGTGCAATGTCAGGACAATTATTCATATCCAGTTCAATTTTTTCCGGGAAAGAGAAATTAGGATCAGGCTGTAAAGTGATTTTATGCTCATCTTCTGAAAAAGTTGTTGTAATTCCGAAGAGCTTTTCATAGATGTCCGCTATTGCAGAATCTCCCTGAGTGGATTGTTTATAGAAGCTTTTCAAATGAATGGTTTCTCTTCCTAATGCACAAATCGAATAGAAATAGGACGCAGAACTCCAATCACTTTCCACTTCATAATGAATAACAGAAGAAGGGTTGCTAAAAGGTTCTACCTTAATGACATTTCCATTAAAAGTGGCTTTAATACCGAATTTAGTTATAATATCCAGTGTCATTTCAATATAGGATCTCGATGTGATATCACCCACAAGATTGATTTCCAAACCATTTTCCAGTTTTCCCGCGATAAGAAGCAAAGAAGTAATAAACTGGCTTGAAATATTAGCAGGAACATTCACCGTAGACTGAATGATTTTCTTTCCTTTAATTTTTAAAGGGGGAAAACCTTCGTTCTCCATGTATTCTATATCTGCTCCCAGATCACGAAGTGCATTGACCAGGTTCTTAATAGGTCTTTCTTTCATTCTTCCGGATCCTGTAAGGATAGTATCTCTGCCCTCAAAAATTGAAAAATAAGAAGTGAGAAAACGCATGGCAGTTCCCGCATGATGAATATCCACCACTTCAGCATTTTGTTCAGAAGCTTCTATTTGTTTTTTATAGCCTTCACGAACCTCTATTGAGGTTTCAGACAAAGCTTTCGTCAGCATGTCAGTGTCCTGAGAATTGGAAAGGTTACCGATTTGTATGTTACTAAACAGACTTTCCAAAATCAATAAACGATTCGAAATACTTTTCGAACCGCTGATTTGTATTGTTCTGTTTCCTTCTAATTTTGATTGCTCTAACTTCATTGTTTCTTAAGGTTATAGACATTAGGTGCTATACCACAAGCTTACTCTTAATAACCCATTAAGGTATGGGGCAAGTCGTTAAGAATATATTAAGAGATTGCTTTGCTTTGTTCTCAATAGCAGCCTTTTGTCAATTTCTATTTCAATTTTTCATTATTCTGATGGCGGTCTTTGTCGCGATCAGTTTTTATCTTCATTTTTTTGTCAAAAGCTTCCTGTAGATTGACTCCGGTTTGATTGGCTAGACATAATGTTACAAACAGAACATCAGCCAGTTCTTCACCAAGATCTTTGCTCTTGTCACTTTCCTTTTCACTTTGTTCGCCATATCTTCTTGCGATAATTCTGGCTACTTCACCTACTTCCTCTGTTAACATGGCCATATTGGTCAGTTCATTAAAATAACGAACCCCAATGGTTTTTATCCATTCATCAACCTGTTGCTGTAAATTAGTAATCTCCATTATTGATAAGCTCCGAGCGTTGGGTTAGTAGTTCTTGATACATTGGCAATGTCAAAAGGTACACCTGCTGCAACAGTAACATTTCCTTTAGCTTTTGCTGGTGAATTGCTTTTTACTCTCAGATTAAGATGAGAGGTATAAACGTTTACAAATAAGGGGTCTTCATTTCTCAAGCATTGAATTACATTCGGATTGCTGTCAAAATTAAAACCGGCTTGCGATGTGTTGGAATATTTTAATAAAGAATTTTGGAATTGGAAGTTAAACTGCTGCCCAGGGGTTTGTTCTAAATTAACTGAATTATCCCGGTCAGAAAATACAATGCTGTTTCGTACATTCAGTTGTAGGGCTCCTTGTTCCGATTGACCGGAATCATTTTTCCATTCATTGGTTGCAAAAATACCAAGTCTATTGGCTGAAGATAAAACTTTAGAATAGTTGGCAATAGTAGAGTGTATATAATTATGGGTTCCTCCTTTAAAAATGCCGATAGCAGATTCCCCACAATTATTCATTACTAAGTTTTGTGCAGAGACTGTAGAGTTGACTGCATAAATTCCATATTCCTGGAAGGTGTGAATAATTGAATTGCTGATGGTGGCGTTGGTCTGTTTCATTTCCAGTCCGCGTGTTCCTCCAAAAAGTCTGGCGTAATTCATATTAAGTGTAGACCCTGCCTCCATTCTGATAGAGTTCCAGTTTTTAGGAATGGTATCATAGCGCGGATCATTTCGGTCTCCACGAAGGACAACCTGATTGTTCAACGTTCCGTTTATATTAAGGGATGCTCCGGCGGATACTTTCATTCCGCTATTCTTATGAAAATAAACTTTGGTTCCCGGTTGGATATCTAAGGTAATATTAGGGTTAATGGTTAAATCGCCATAAATAATTTTAGCCTTATCATTATTCCAGGTAGTATGATTGTTAATCACATTTGGATTACTTGGTGTTTTAATAAAAAATTCAGCATCCTGAACTACAGAGAATAAAGTGACATGTTGTTGTCCTGCCGGGCTTGTAAAAACGATTCTGTCTTCAGCAATGGCTTCCGGACCAGTAGCCTGTGGAGCAATTTCAACAAAAATATAAAGACTGTCTTTTTTTCTTAAAGGAACATCTTTAAAATCATAACCTGCTTTTCCATCTACATTGATTTTATAGAGCGATGCAGCTCCTTTTTCCAAATTAATTCTGGGAATTAAAATATCTTTATTCTCATTATTATAGACCTTTACCAGATATGTTTCCGAGCGTACCTGATGATAAACCGTATCACAGAATATCGTATCGCTTGAAAATCTCAATTGCTGAGAAGGTGCATCAAAGCTGATATCATCTTTATTGCATGATACTGTGACAAGAAGCATCCAGAAAGAAAAAGCCAGTAATAATTTGAATTTCATCGAAATTAAGGTTTTAATAGATTTCAAATTTAACGAAAATACTTTAATTTTCTTATCAATTGAAAAATATTGGATTCTCTATTTGGATATTAGAAAAAATATTGTATTTTTGCACCCTAAAATTAGCAGAGAAATATCCATTACTATTTCGAAAGCAAAACTTTAATTTTTTAACAAATTGTATTATGAAAAACGGAATTCACCCAGAAAATTATAGACTTGTTGTTTTCAAAGATATGAGTAACGACGAGGTGTTTCTTTGCAAGTCTACTGCAGAAACAAAAGACACTATCGAGTACGAAGGACAGGAGTACCCATTAATCAAAATGGAGATCTCTTCAACTTCTCACCCTTTCTACACTGGTAAAGTAAAATTAGTAGATACTGCAGGTAGAGTAGATAAGTTTATGAACAAATACAAAAAATTCGCTAAGTAATTTTTTGAATTAACGATATTGAAGTCTTCCAATTTTTTGGAAGACTTTTTTTATGCAGAAATTTAGGAGATGAAGGTTATAAATTAGTTTTAGTATTTGTATTTTTGTTTTAGATAGAAATTAGAAACTAAAATCTGGAAAATAATCATATCAATAAGGTGCATGACTTCCAGCTTCACGCCTCTAACTTCTAACATTCTAACCTCTAACTTCTTAAAAATGCAATTAGTACTTTCAGATGCACAGTATTGGGAAGATTTTCTCCCGCTTACATTTACCCGCCCAGTTGCTGAAATGCGATGTGGGATTCTTACCTTCTCTGAGAGGTGGAAAAGATTACTCGAGAACGATGAAATTTCTTATTTCACTGAAAACTACCTGCAAAAAAAATTTAAAAATCCGGAAGAAAAAGAAAGTCTTTTTCTGGTTGCCAATTTTCTTCCGACTGATCAGGTACTCCAGCAGATAAAAGATCTGAAACAAGGCGAAGCTTTGGTTTATGAAGATGAATTGATTGCTGCTAAGATCAATATGAAAGGGTTTTCACTGAATCAGATCGAAAAGATGACCGATATTAAAGAAGAACTGGTCTTCTTTAAGAAACCTAAAGATTTATTTACCTATAATCATAAGGCTATTGATTTTGATTTCGAACTGCTTACAAAAGGAAGAACTTCACAGGAGCTTTCTTCTACCAATGGTTTTTTAGGAGATAAAAAAGATTTGTTTATCGAAGAAGGAGCACAAATTGAATTTTCAACATTCAATACCAAAACAGGTAAGATTTACATCGGGAAAAATACAGAAGTAATGGAAGGCTGCCATCTTCGTGGCCCTATTGCGCTTTGTGATGATTCTAAATTCAATTTAGGAGCAAAGATTTATGGAGCCACTACGATCGGCCCAAACTGTAAGATAGGAGGTGAGGTCAATAATATTATTGTATTTGGATATTCCAGTAAAGGACACGAAGGTTTTGTTGGGAATTCAGTAATCGGGGAATGGTGTAATTTTGGAGCGGATACCAATTCATCAAATATGAAGAATAATTATGGTAACGTAAAATTCTGGAGCTACCGGACCAAGGCTTTTGAAGATACAGGATTACAGTTTGCCGGGCTCATTATGGGAGATCATTCTAAAACAGCAATTAATACCCAATTAAATACGGGAACCGTCATTGGTGTGGCTTCCAATATTTTTAAAGAAGGCTTTCCTCCGAACCTCATAGAAAACTTTTCTTGGGGTGGATTTAAAGGGGATGAAAGATTTAAATTGGATAAAGCTTACGAGGTTGCCGCAAGAGCAATGGCAAGAAGGAAAGTAGCCTTAACAGACGATGATAAGGGGATTTTAAAATATATTTTCGATGAATATTAACCTGATTATATAAAAGGCTTCAAAATTTTTTGAAGTTTTTTTATTTTTGATGTAATAGAAGTTAATTTTTAATTGTCTTACTTATAGAATCAAAACTAACTTATGAACCAAGAGACCTTTAAGAATACGGTGTTTATTCTCAAAAACGAGATGTATCGTTTTGCGAAGAGGTTTGTCATGAGTAGTGATGAAGCAGAAGATGTTGTACAGGATCTGATGATTAAGTTCTGGCAGAAAAAAGATGAACTGGAGCAGTTTGGAAATTTAAAATCTTATGCGCTGAAGGCCGTCCGGAACGAGTGCCTGAACAGGCTGAAGCATCACGATGTAAAACTCGGGTTTGCAGATATGCAGCTTCACCGGTCAGAGCTTTACAGTATGGAGATTAATAATCTGAAAGAACATATTATAGGATTTATAAATCAACTTCCTGAAAAACAAAAAATGGTAATCCATTTGAAAGATGTAGAAGAGTATGAAGTGTCTGAAATTTCTGAAATGCTGGAAATGGAAGAAAATGCAGTAAGAGTAAACCTTATGCGTGCAAGACAAAAAGTAAAAGAACAAATTTCACAATTGATGAATTATGAACAACGATCAATTTCAAGATAAGTACAAAGAAATCTTCCGGGATATTAAGGAAGAGAAAATGGATTGGGATTTTGATGATTTCCTTCAAAAAGCTGAAGGTGTAGATAATGATGATGATAAGATCATCCCTCTTGAAAAGAAAAAGCCTTCTTTCCCTAAATGGTTTTGGATGGCAGCAAGTGTAGTGGTGCTTTTAGGTATAGGTTTTGTCATTAATTATCATCAAAATACAGATATAAAGGAACAGTCTCAGCTTGTAGAGCATCAGGTATTGCAGCAAAAAACTGATTTTATTGAAGAAAATCACGAACCTGAACAACAAGTGGCCGTCAATCATGTAGATACAGTTTCTGTAAAAAAAGATTCTATATTTCAGGAAAATTCGATTGCAGAAAAAGATGTAATGGATGAGATTTTACCAAAAAGAGGGAGATTGAAAAAAGAAGTAAGACCTAAATATACGGACAATACTTCCTATAAAAAATATAATGTGGCTAAAAAAGATTCCACCGGATACAAAAACAATTATGTAATTGTAAACGGAAAGAGAATTGATAATGTAGAAGAAGCTATTAATGTAACTAAATATTCATTTCAAATATTTGCAAATAACGTTAGTGAAAAGTTAGTTCAACCCAAAGTAATGGATGATGACTATTAACTAAAAATATGATTGTTGTGCCTTTGATATCAAGGTGTTAATGATCTCCTTAAATTAAAAATTGACTCATGAAAAAAATATTGATCATATTCGCACTTGCTTTTTCCCATTTCTTTAATGTTTACGGGCAAGCAGACAAATTCGATAAACTTTTTGAAAAATACCAACAGGTAGAAGGTGTAACTTCTATCAAGATTGCAAAGCCGATGTTTGGCATGCTCAGCAGCCTGAATATTGATGATTCCCAACTGGATCAGATTAAACCATTGCTGTCAAAGATCAATGGATTAAGAATCCTGATCACAGAAAATCCTGAAAATGTAAACAGCGCTGTCGGAAAAAAGCTGCAAAATAATCTTTCTCAGATTAATAAAGATATTTCATCTTATTTGAGCCATCTGAATTACAATGAAATCATGTCTGTAAACAGCAGCGGAAACAAAATAAAATTTCTTTCTTCCGAAGCAAAAGAAGGTATACTGGATGATGTATTGTTAAGCATTGACAATGGAAGCGGAGGAAATGTATTGGTGATGCTGGACGGAAAGCTTTCAATGGATGACCTTAATAAAATTATTAATTCTAGTGAAACAAAAATAAGCTCGATCACCAATAGTACAAGAAGTAGCTTGTCGTCAGAGAATACTTCTTCTTATCTAAATGGGGAAGCCCGAAATGTGGGAGAATTTACCGGAATCCAGGTAAGCACAGGAGTAAACGTTGTGTATAAGCAAGAGAACCCAATTAGTGTGAAAGTTATTGCAGATGCTGACAAGCTCCAATACGTTATTACTAAAGTAGAAAACGGGATATTGAAAGTATATGTAGATAATAAAGGGACAAAGAACCTGAGATTTAAAAATTTAAGTGTTAATGTGTCTTCCCCAAGAATGGAGTCTGTCAAAACCTCTTCAGGAGCCAACTTTACGGTAATAAATACAGTAAAAGGAGCTAATTTAGATATTGATGCATCTTCAGGGTCTAACATCAAAGGAAAGTTCAGTATGTCAAATACTACGAATGTGAGTGCAACTTCAGGGTCTACTATAAAGGCTACCATTAACACAGGAAATATTATCGTAAAAGCTTCCAGTGGTTCTGATACGCTTTTGGAAGGGCAAGCTAATTCCGGTTTAATGGATGTGAGCAGTGGAGCGCTATGTAAAGCCGAAAACCTGAGAATGAGTGAAGTGGAAGCGGAATCTACCTCAGGAGGAAGTTTAAGTGTCAACGTTACAACAAAACTTACCGTAAGAGCTTCATCAGGAGGTTTAGTAAAATATAAAGGAAATCCTGAAATTAACTCTAAGATCAGTAAGACTTCGGGAGGAACCTTAAAATCAATAAACTAATCACTTAACCTAATCACCATGAAAATTTTAAAGAACACCTTCCTGCTGGTTTGCACCATTTTTCTTCTGCAATCCTGCGTGGTTTCTCACAAGCCGAATATGGATTTTTTCAGTAATTCTGATTACAATTTTAAAGGGGCTAAGTTTGAGAGTATCAATGTTCCGTTGTTTTTAGCAAAACCTTTTATTAAAAAGGCATTAAGAGAAGATGGTGAAAATGAAGAAATGATAGCCCTCGTTAAAAAAATATCAAAAATAAAAGTTTTGACTGTTGAAAACGGGGATAAGGAAATGTTGAAAGACTATGCTCAATATCTAAATAATAATAATTATGAAGACTGGGCTACGATAAAACATGATGGGGATAATGTAAATGTTCGGGTAAAGCAATCCGGTGAAACTATTAAAAATATGCTGATTACCGTGAATTCAGATAAAGAGCTGGTTTTTGTAGATGTAAAGGGTAGCTTCACTCCGGATGATATTTCAAAATTCATTAATGCAGCATCAGATAAATAATTTATTTTTATCAATAAATTATTTACCATGGAAAAATTAATTAGGGAAGTGCGCATGCTTAAAATATATGCTGCCTCACTTACAATCGCATGTATTCTGCTTTTTTTATCAGCTTTTAAATCCAATAATAATCACCAACGGTTTGAAGAAATTGATGTTGAGAGAATTAATATCGTTGAGAAAGATGGAACCTTAAAAATGGTAATCAGTAATAAGAAACGCCAGCATCCTGGATTATTAAATAATAAGCCTCTTAAATCCAGAGAAAGGGAGGCCGGATTGATTTTCTTTAATTCATTAGGAGACGAATGTGGAGGACTGATTTATGATTCTGATGAAAAAGGCTCAGGAATGGTATACTCCGTAGATCAAAGAAAAACAGATCAGATCATGCAATTGCAATATAGTGAAGTTACAGGCGCAGATAAGAAGAGAGCTTACGGTTTAAAGCTTTGGGACAGACCACATAATTTTCCATTAGAAATAATGATCCGCTTTGATGATTCATTACAAAAGTTAAATGATCCTGCGGCAGTAAAGAGAGCTTATACAAAGCTGAGGGAAGAAGGGAAACTTGGAAATGAACGTTTTTTTGCAGGAAAAGCAGCAAATGGAGATGTAGGACTTTTTATCCGGGACGATAAAGGCCGAATGCGTCTTAAGATCTATGTGGATAAAAACAATCAGACCCATATTGAAAATGTTGATGAAAACGGACAACTTACACGTCAATAAAAAGATAATTTTATATTCAAGTTCATATAACTTCATTTTATTTTGTACAGAACCGCTTTTAATTAAGAGCGGTTTTTCGATTTAACTTATTGATTATTAATTTTTATTTAAACTATTAAAAAGAATTTTCTAGTCTCATTAAAATAACTTAATTTTGCAAAGAAAGTAAAGATGTCTATTCATAACAAAATTGTAGAGACAGCCATCACTTTCGATGACGTTCTTCTAGTCCCTTCTTATTCAGAAGTTTTACCTAACCAGGTATCCCTAAAATCAAGACTTACCGATAAAATCACTTTGAATGTTCCGATAGTATCTGCTGCGATGGACACAGTTACTGAAGGCGATCTGGCTATTGCATTGGCAAGAGTTGGTGGTCTGGGTTTCATACATAAAAATATGACGATTGCAGAGCAGGCAGCACAGGTTAACCGTGTGAAGCGTTCTGAAAACGGAATGATCTCTGATCCTGTTACCCTTTCAAAAGATCATACTTTGGCACAGGCTAAAGAAATGATGTCAAAATATAAAATCTCTGGTCTGCCTGTTGTAGATCCGAATAATGTTTTAATTGGAATTATTACCAATAGAGACGTAAAATATCAGGAAGATCTTGACTTGAGAGTGGAAGAGATCATGACCAAAGAAAATCTGATTACTTCCGATAAAAATACGAATCTTGAAAAAGCAAAAGAAATCCTTCTTAAGAGCCGTGTTGAAAAGCTTCCGATCGTAGATCAGGATAACAAGCTTGTAGGATTAATTACCATTAAAGATATCGATAATCAGTTAGAATATCCTAACTCCAATAAAGATCAGAAAGGGCGTCTTATCGTAGGAGCCGGAGTTGGAGTTGGAGAAGATACAATGGATAGAATCGCAGCGTTGGTACAAGCCGGTGTTGATATTGTAGCTATTGATTCAGCTCACGGACATTCTAAAGGAGTTTTAGATAAAATTTCTGAAATCAGAAAAGCATATCCTGATTTGGATATCGTTGGTGGAAATATCGTAACTGCTGAGGCCGCAAAAGATTTAATTAAAGCCGGAGCAAATGTTCTGAAAGTAGGTGTTGGGCCGGGTTCAATATGTACTACCAGAGTAGTAGCCGGAGTTGGAGTACCTCAGTTATCTGCGATCTATAACGTTTACGACTATGCTAAATCTAAAAATGTAGCTGTAATTGCTGATGGGGGAATTAAGCTTTCCGGAGATATCGTAAAAGCGATTGCAAGTGGAGCAGGGGCAGTAATGCTGGGATCTCTTTTAGCAGGAACCGATGAGGCTCCGGGAGAAGAAATTATATTCCAGGGAAGAAAATTCAAATCTTACCAGGGAATGGGAAGTCTTTCAGCAATGAAGAGAGGAGGAAAAGAAAGATATTTCCAGAGTGAAGCTAAAAAATTCGTTCCGGAAGGAATTGAAGGAAGAGTACCACATAAAGGAAAACTGGAAGATGTTATTTTCCAATTGACCGGTGGTCTGAGAGCTGGAATGGGATACTGTGGAGCAAAAGATATTGAAGCTTTACAGAAAGATACCAAAATGGTAATGATCACAGGAAGCGGATTGAAAGAATCCCATCCTCATGATGTTATCATCACACAGGAAGCTCCGAATTATTCTTTGTAATGATTCAATTAAATATAACGAATAAGGCTATCTCAATGTTGAGGTAGCCTTATTTTGTATTTTGTTTAATAGTTAACTTATTATTGAGCAACGCAAGATCCTGGTGGAAGATCTGATATTCTTCTGCAACCTCCAGGTCCACAGCAGAAAAACTCTGAATCACCACAACCAAAATTGGGTAATTCAGCATTGCACATTTTAAATCCGCCTTTAATACTTTTTAGGCTTTCTCTTGAAATTTTTTTTGAATTTTTCATAATAATTATTTGTTTTATAATTTGTAAGATTTCTTTGAAATTAAACTAAGAAAGCAGGTCCATAAATGAGTCATAGGTTCCATCGTAATCTTCCCATTTTTGTCCATTAACGAAAAAAGAAGGAGTTCCGTTCACGCCACTGCGTACACCGCCTTCAAAGTCAGCTTCAATTTTACCTTGAAGTTCCGCAGTATTGATTTCATTTTCAATTTTATTGACATCCAGCTTCAAAACTTTCACGCATTCCTTAAGCAGCGCTTCGTTCAATATATTTTGATTATCATAGATCAGGTCATGCATTTCCCAGAATTTTCCTTGTTTTCCTGCAGCTTCAGCAACTGTTGCGGCAGCCATGGCATATTCATGGGCATCTGTTAAGGGAAAGTTTCTGAATACAAATGCTACATCATCACTATTTTCTTGGACGAATTTTCTTATCAAAGGAAAGGCATGCCCACAGTAAGGACATTGATAGTCGCCATATTCAACTAAAACTATTTTTGCAGTATCGGGATTTCCCTGAACATGATCCTGAGGGCCAATGGGAACTCTTAAAGTAGACATAAGTATTATTTTATTTTAAATTTTCTAATGCGTCAATAATCCCATCAGCACCGGGATTAATTCCATCAGGAGACAGATAACTCCATTGAATTATCCCTGCAGGGTCAATAACGAACAGAGCCCGTTTCGAGGTTCCATTTTCTTCATTGTAGACTCCATAGGCTTTTGAAACTTCTCCTTTAGGGTTAAAATCAGCCAATAAAGGGAAATGCAGTTTTCTGTTTTCCATAAAGGCATCATGACACCAAGTACTGTCTACAGAAATTCCAAGAATGTCAGCGTTATATTTATGGAAAATGGAAAGCATTTCGTTATACAGGCTTACCTGATCGCCACAAACCGGGCTCCAGTCCGCAGGATAAAAAACTAAAATCAGATTCTTTCCTAGAAAATCCGAACGTTTTAATGTTTGATCAGGTGTGGCATGAAGCTCAAAATCCGGGGCTGGGGTTCCTTTTTCTAATATCATATTTTTGAGATTGGTTATGAAAAAATTCATATTAAAAACTAAAATTACTAATAAGAAATCAATTCATAGGGGTTGATGACTTAAATTATTGTTAAAAATAAATATGCGGATTGTAACAAATGTAATATTACAATGACATATTACATCAAACATAGAATGATAGGTGAAAAAATTTATTTTAATAATAAAACTATAAAATAAATTTTAAAAAATTATCAAAAATGAAGAAAACTTTCCTTTGTGGGATTCTGGTATTGTCTGTTTCATTATCAGCACAACAGCAGCAAAAGATATGTGGTTTTGATGATGTTCAACAACCATATCAAAAACAGAATAAAGAAATTGATGAGATGATTCTCAAAATCCGTAATCAAATTCTTAAAAACGGCACGGCCGGCTCAAATAAAAATGCCTTTAAAACAGTGAACGGGGTTTATGAAATCCCTGTTGTTGTACACGTAATAGCACCTACAGGAGCTGCTATAGGAACGGCTTATAATAAAAGTGATGCTGATATTCAGGCATGGTTGGAACATTGTAACCAAATGTATGCAGGTACCTATCAATGGTCTCATACAGTTCCCGGAGATTTTGGAACTGCTGCCACAATGCCCATAAAATTAGTATTGGCAAAAAGAGATCCTAATTGTAACCCCACTACCGGGATCATAAGATATAATGGCGGAAGCATTTCCGGGTATGATGCTTATGGGATCAAGCGTAATGGCTCCAATGGAGTAACCACAGCGCAAATAAAATCTATCGCTCCTCATTGGACGGAGTCTTCTTATTTCAATATATACATTATGAATAAAGTAGATGGTGGCGGAACTTATGGAATTATGGGCTGGGCTGGTTTACCACAAAACCCGGATTCTTCCTATGAATCATTTATGAAATCTTTCGTTGTTACATTGCAAGACGATGTTACTTTAGCTCATGAATTTGGCCATAGTATGGGATTACTGCATACTTTTGGAAATGCAAATGCAGATGCTCCTGCAGGAACCTCTTCTACGGCATATTGCCCGCCTCAGGCTACTAACGATTGTACCAGAGATGATGATGGAGTTTGTGATACGGAAAGATCAAGAAGCTTACTGAATGATTTTCCTGTTCCTACCAATAATGATATGAATTACTGTACCGGAAGTAATTACCAAGGGGTTCAGTATAACATGATGAATTACACCAATCCACCGGCATTTAAATTCACCAATGGGCAGCATGACAGATCAGCTACGTATTTCTTCTTAATGAAAGGTTCTTTAAGTACTTCGCTTGGGGCAACACCTCCTGCGGCAGCTGCTAATCTAGGAACACCTATCCCAGCGTGTGCTCCAAGTGGCTTAACTAACGGAGCTAATAATAATTATTTTGTGGGTCCTACTTTGGTTAAATTAGGAAATATTAATAATGCTTCCAGTGGTGTATGGATGAATTCACCGAATTATTATGAAGACTATACCGGTTCGAACTGTTTAAGATCTGCATCAACAGAATTACAGGTCAGCCAATCTCAAAACCTACAGGTAAATGTTTCTGATGAAGGAAACTCTGTACGTACATGGATTGACTATAATAATAATGGAACTTTTGAAGATTCTGAGTTAGTGGCTTCTGGTGATAATATTGCCGTTGATCCAACGACTTTAATTGGAGTTTTCAATGCAAGCTTTACGGCTCCATCTTCTACAGTACTCAATACTCCATTAAGAATGAGAGTTATTGTAGATTATCAGAATACGAATATTACACCTTGTGGTCAATTATCATGGGGGCAAGCAGAAGATTATACCGTTAAGTTTGTTACCACATTAGGTACTAATGAAGTTAAATCTGATAATGATGACTTAATGATTTATCCAAATCCAATTACAAGTGGAGATAGTGTATTCATTAAAGCTAAAAATGGTAAAAACCTTAAAGTTGCGATTTCCGATATGTCTGGTAGATTGATTGTAAATAATCCATCTTTAACTGAAGAAGGAAGTGGAGTCTACAGAATCAATCAAAAACTTGAAAAAGGAGTCTATATGGTTCAGATTTCTAATGGGAAAGATAACAAAGCATCCAAACTGATTATTAAATAAATATTTTAGCACAATCAGTAAGAGAGGCTGTCTCAAAAGGACAGTCTCTTTTTAGTATTTCATTGAAAAAAGATTTCGATATTTTGAATAAAAAAAATATCTTGGAAAAAAGAAGATATAAGTCAAAAAAGCAGTCTGTTTTAGGCTGCTTTTGACATTTTCTTTAGATTGTGGGCAATTGCGAGTATGCCGATTTCTACCTCGACTTTATTTTTTCCCCGAAGCATGAATCGTTTAAAATTTTTGTTGTGTTTGAGCTCTGCAAAAACAGGTTCAACATCATGGGATCTTTGTTTTCTGAGTTTGATGCCCTTGCTGGTATTAAGAAGTTTGAAAACCTTTTCTCTGATTTTTGCCAATTTAGGATTGTTTTGTGAAGTGGTTATTTGTCCCGATTTCTGATCTTTTCTGAAGTAATTATATTTAACATAAGCTTTTATTTTCTTAGATTTTAACAAGTTGTAATTTTCTTCTGAGCCATAACCAGCATCAGCAACAAGCTCTTTGGGAGCTTTATGATAGCTTTCTTCAAAACCCAGTAAATGAGTCGCTAATGTTTTGGTGTCTGTTGGGTTGGGATGAATTGAATAATGTAAAATGAATTGTCTATGGGTAGAAATTTGTAGATTGTAAGCGGGTTTTAGTTGTCCGTTTCGCATATGATCCTCCTTCATTCGCATAAAAGTAGCGTCTGTATCGGTTTTGGAATAGGAATTTCTATCTTCTAATAATTCTTGCTGTTTTTTATATTTCTCTAAATTATCTGCCCAGTTTTTCTTAGCATAATTCAGTTTCTGACGAACTTTTGAAGCTACTTTTTTATCTTTCAAAACTTCATTGATCTTTTCGATGGTTTGAGTTACTTTTTCAGAATCTACTTCTTTAAAATCAATACTTTCTGTATTTTCAAGCTCGTCTTTGGCAACTGTTTCTGCATAGTTCCAAAGCTCTTCTAATTGCTCTGCAATCCTTTCTTTGTGTTTTTTGACAGCTCTTCCCCAAACAAAAGTATAGCGATTGGCATTGGCTTCTATCTTGGTGCCATCTACAAAAGTGGTTTTCAGACTTACCAAACCTTCCTTTTCCAAAAGAAGAACAATTTGTGTGAAAATAGCTTTAATCTCACCTTTCAATCGTTCACTACGGAACCTGTTTAAGGTGTTATGATCGGGACGGCTCATTGCAGAGAGCCACATAAAATGGATGTTTTCTTTCAAGGCCTGCTCCATTTTGCGGCTTGAATAGATATTGCTTAAATAGCCATAAATCAAAACTTTCAAAAGCATTTTCGGGTGGTAGCAAGATGTTCCGCCAGGTTTGTAGGTTTTAATTAAGCTTTTGATATCCAAGCCATCAATAATGTTTGAAACAATTTTCACAGGATGTCGCTCATCAATCAACTCCGATAAATTGGGAGGAAAAAGCAGATTTTCTTTGGGGGTGTAATCTTTAAAGACTACTTTTGACGTACTTAACACAATGCAAATTAATCAATTTGCAACTATTAGGAAAGCGAAAGCTTTCCTTTTTGCATAAAAAAGGCTATCTCTTTTGAGACAGCCTCTTTTTAATTGGAAAATAAAATTATTTTATTTTGACATATTTGAATTTCTTCTTAATGACCTTATTGAGAAATGTTCCCTTGGACTTTACCATCTTAAGCTGATCAGCAATTTTTTGTGGAACTTTCAGGTAATCATAAATAGCCCCTGACTGATATACAATTCGTAATATTTCAGTTTTAGGAAAGTACTCATAACTATGTACAACTGAAGAGGGCATAGTAGAGAAAATGCAAAAAATATTCCTTTATAAAATGAAAAGACCCTCCGAAATTCGGAAGGTCTTCAATTATATACAATGGGTATTTTACTTTTTAAAATTCTCTTTGAAATCCTCAATTCTATAATCGGTAAGCGCATTACCTTTTTCAATCTTTTCTTTTGAATACAACCGGAAATCATTTTCGGTTTTTTCCAGTAGATAATCATAAGGACCTACATGGGAAATTAATTTAACCAGTACCGGAGAAATTTCGAGACAGATGAAAAGCCCCATAATAAAAGTGGCTGCTAAGCCGATGATTGCTGAGTTTTTTCCTAATTCATCTAAAGCCTGTAAACGGGCTGCAAACCCATTGAATTTGTCTTCAAAGGTCTCTGTAGATTTTCTTTCTGTTTCAAGGTTGGTATAGACTTTAGAAATTTCCTTATCTAAATATTCGAGTCTTGGGGCAACCTGTTTCTGATAATTTTCTAAATCTTGTCTTCTTTGTTCTTTAAGCTCTTGCTTTCGCTTCGCATTAGGTCCAAAACCTTCTTTTCCGCTGGTTAAGCCGGATTGTTTTCCTAAAATTTCTTTTTCTAATTCTACGGCAGCGGAATCATAAGACTTCTGATATTGTAACGTTTTCTCTGAAATCTGTTTCTTTTCGGTTTCGAAAGGTCCGCTTTGCTGCAGGATTCTTCCGGTCATCTCACCCTGAAGTTGCTTTTTGTTTCTCTGAATAATAGTATTGAGCTGTTTATTAACCTCTTTCTCAAAAATTTTAAGCTCTAATGGCTTTGAAATAATAATTCCTAAAAAAGTGGCTAGTATCAAACGAGGGATGGCCATTAAAATCTGATTCCACCAGGTTCCCGTCTTTTTTATAGACGAAACGATATAGCGGTCCAGATTAAAAATCATTAATCCCCATAAAATTCCGAAGCCTGCTGAAGTCCAGATATTGTCGAATACTGTATACATCGCATAGCCTGCAGAAAGTGTCGCAAAAACTGCTGTGAAAAGAACAATACCTCCAATGCCTGAGAATTTGTTCCATTCACTTGGTGTTTTTCTTAAAATATGAATATTTCCTCCGGAGCATACCATCAGAAACTTCTGGAACCAATTTATTTTATGATTCATCTGATTTATAGTTTGTTGGTCATTTTTCATAATTGAAAATTTATACAAAAGTAATACTAAAAATCATACCAATGCTAAAGATAGTATTATGTTTTACCAAGTATAGACTTGTTTGTATTTATGTGTTTGATTTTCAGTTATTTATTTTATTGTGTTGAAATATTACTATCTTTAAGTGAATAATACCAAAATCATGAAAAATTTAATAGGACTTTCGGCGATCAGTACGACTTTACTTTTATGCTCATGCAATAAAGAAAAAACGATTGATCAAGAATTAAAGGAAGCAGCGGCAACGATGAATAAGCTTGGTCCTCAGGTGATGAGCAAAGGGATTCGTTTAGATAGTGCTTCTGCTTCCGGGAATAAGAGTTTTAAATACAGTTATACCTTATTGGAAGATGTAAAGGAAAGCGTGACAGAAACTGAAATCAGCCATTTTAAAAGTGAAGCGAAGGAGAGTGCTGTTAATGCTTTAAAAACCTCTCCTGATATGCAGATCTTCAGGGATAATGATATCACTTTGACCTATGTCTACTATGATAAGAATGGAAAGCTTACAGCAGATTTTTCCATTAGCCCGTCAGAGTATAAGAATAAATAAATTGACTATTTTAATCGATCCGGGTTTTGTTTCAGGAAGCTTTCCCAGCCCGAGAAAGATTTTGTATCTGCGATAGTTCCTGAGTTGAAATGGTGGCATACCGCTACGGCAAGGCCATCGGATGCATCCAGATATTTTGTAGGAAACTCTTTCAGGTTTAAAAGGTTTTGAAGCATTCCGGCTACCTGTTCTTTACTGGCATTTCCATTACCGGTAATAGCCATTTTTATTTTCTTGGGAGAATATTCTGTGATCGGAATATTCCTGTGCAGGCTTGCGGCCATAGCAACTCCTTGCGCTCGGCCTAACTTTAACATACTTTGTACATTTTTACCAAAGAAAGGAGCTTCGAGTGCCACTTCGTCGGGATGATATTCATCAATCAGAGCAAGCGTTTTATCAAAAATATATTTGAGTTTGGTTTCGTGATTGGGATATTTTTTTAGAATAAGTTCATGAATCGATATCATCTCCATTTTCCCCTTCTTAACGGAAATAATCCCGAATCCCATAATGGCAGTCCCTGGGTCTATACCTAAAATTATTTTTTCTGGAATCATTGAGTCAAAGATATGACTTTCTGCTTTTTTTTCATTAGAAAAAAAATAATAAAAATAAATCTTAATTTGGTGAAATCTTCTTAACTTCATCAAAAAATGATCATGAAAAATTTACTAAACCTTTTCGTGTTTCCTGTTTTTGTTCTTTGTAGCTTTCTGCAAGTGAATGACTTAATGACAGGAGGCCCAATTAGAAATGAAAAATCACAGGAAGGCAAAAATCAGATCGGCTACCTGTTTTTCAAAGTTGAAAAAAGTAGTTCAGGTATGGAAAAAATTACCTTGGAGGGAAAGAAAATAACAGGAGGAAAGCTTAAGGCTATTCCTGCTTTTGACAGAAGTTCTCTTGGTATTGGAGACTTTATTGTGTCTTTAACCGATGCTAACGGGAAAGAGTTTACAAAGCAGATTGTTGAAGATCCATTGAATCAGAACATGGAAAGTTTTGAAAAAGAGGGAATCAAAAGACATAAAGTTTCCCTTAATAGTGCAGAATTCAGTATTCGGTATCCTCATTCTTCCGAAATAAAAATTGTGAAAATTGAGAAGGCCACCAATGCTGGTAATCAATTATTATTTACCCAAAAACTATAGCCATGAAAAAAACTTTACTTTTATTACTTATCAGTACCTTCTGTTTTTCCCAGACTTTTCAAACAGTAGCGCTGCTCAATAATGGTTCTAATGATAACCGCATTAATATTGCGGTTTTAGGTGATGGGTTTACTTCAGCACAACAAAATAATTTTGTGTCGTCAGCACAATCGACGATTAATTATCTTTTTACCAAAAGCCCTTATACAGAATATAAAAATTATTTTAATGCCTATGCTGTAAAAGTTGTTTCGACCCAGACTGGTGTGAAGCATCCCGGAACAGCAACAGATGTTACGGAACCCGTAATTCCTGTTTCCAATCCTAATAATTATTTAGGCTCTTCTTTTGACTTTGGGGTTCACCGATGCATTTACAGCAATACGACCAATAAGGTAGCACAGGTACTGGCAGCAAATGTACCGGATTATGATATTACTTATGTTCTCGGAAACTCTACAGAATATGGAGGTTGTGGCGGAACATATGCATTTGCATCCTTAAACGGGGCTGCGAATGAAATTGTCGTTCACGAGCTGGGTCACTCATTCGGAAAACTTGCTGATGAATACTGGTTTGCAGGAACTGGAGAATCTCCCAATAAGACTCAAAATTCTAATACCGCAACGATCAAATGGAAAAACTGGCTTGGACTGAATAGCGTTGGAGTATATCCTTATACTGAAAGCCCTTCATGGTACCGTCCGCATCAGAATTGTGAAATGAGATATTTAGACAGACAATTCTGTTCTGTATGTAAAGAGGCCATTATTGAAAGAATACATTCCCTGGTTTCTCCAATAGATTCTTATACACCAGCGAATAGTAGTACCTTGAACGGAAATGCTGCCGCTACATTTACAGTGAATGAAGTTTTGCCTATTCCTAATACATTGGTCAACTCATGGATGCTTAATGGAACTACTCTTTCTTCAACCAGCAATTCCTTGACCGTTTCTCCGGGGCAGTTAAATAACGGTACTAATACCCTTATTTTTTCGGTAACGGATAACAGCCCATTAATAAAAGTTACTAATCATAATACAGTTCATTTGGCAACCATAACTTGGAAATTGAATAAATCCTCTACATTGAGAATATCTGAAGTTAAAGCCGAAGAAAGGAGATTTAGTATTTATCCAAATCCTGCTGAAAATGAATTTTACATCCGAGGTAAACAGAGTTTTTCTAAAAATGTAAAAGTAGCATTGTATGACGGAGCAGGTAGAATGATTCCTGTGAAGTTTGAAATGAAGGATTCTTCAACCATCTGGGTAGGTATTCAAACGATTCCGACAGGGACTTATACTTTAAGTGTTATGGAAGACGAAGGTCTTATTATTTCTCAGAAAATCGTAAAAGAATAATTTCTAGATATTCATTGCTATAAAAAAGAATCGACCTTATAAGACCGATTCTTTTTATTTTAATTCTTTTTGTGCTATAGGAACCCATCTTCCGTCATGGCGAAGAACTAATATTTTATCAACTATGAATTTAGTTTTGTAAGTTTTCTCTTTGTAAATCTCCCATGCTTTCAGGTAGTTCTCGTAACTTAAATCTCTGTAGCCAACTGTCATATGAGGAGTAAAAGAATATTTCATAAAATTAAAATGTTGTTTTACTCTATGGTGAAGTGCTGTCAAATTCTCATTAGGCACTGGATGAACAAATAATACAGGATTTTTAGGATTGGGGAAACTTCCAAATCCGTTCAGCTCAACTTCAAAAGGTGAAAGGTTTGTATCAATTTTATTAAATGCCGTAAGGATGTCACTTTCCAGCTCAATTTCCCTTGAAAAAGGAGGAAATAAGGTGATGTGTGCATCATTTTTAATAGCCTTTGAATTATGATAATTTATAAACAGATCCTGTTTAAAAAATTTGATCTCGTCAATGATCTGTTGAGGGGGATAGATGGCTATGAAATACAATTTTTTCATGGAAGCAATTTAGTGCTATTTTCAGGAACCGTGTTGATCATTTCTTTTTTCAGATCAATGACTGTATTTTCAATAGCGTCCGTTGCTTTCTTTATTTCAATATGAGGTTTAAAGATTGAGTTTTTCCCTTTGGACTCATCGGCAATATTAGAAAGTATAATCACTGAGGTTTTAGTTTCGGGATAGTAAATATTAAGGGATGGGGAGCCTTTAATATATCCACTGTGGAAATAAGAAACAGGTTTTCCGATATTCATCATAATACCATATCCATATCCCATTTTACCAAACACGGCATGTTGTCTTTCTGAGCTCTTGGAGATAAATCTATTAAGGGTTTCCGGTTTAATGATCTTTCCTCCGTATAAAGCGTGGTTCCAGATTTGGAGATCCTGTATTGTAGAAAGAATACCACCCGCAGGTGTTCCGATTTCTTTTCCGCCCAGTCTCTTAGGCATGTTAGGCACTTTCTCTGCATTTTTTTCAGTTCCAAGATAAGCGCTTGCGAAGTTTTTACCATTGCCATTAAATGAGGTTCCTGTTGAAGAATTGCTCATTCCGGTTTTTGAAAATAATTGTAGGACATTCTCATCATACGTTTTCCCGGTAACCTTCTCAACGATTTTTCCTAATGCATTAAAGCCATCATTGGAGTAGAAAAAACCTGTTCCACTTTTGAAAAGTAACCTTCCTCCGAACATATTCAATCCTGATGTGTGGTTTAAAAGTTGATGAATAGTAATATTTTCATATTCTTTGGTCTGGAATTCCTTTAGATACTTTGAAACCTTATCCTCTGTATTTAATTGGCCTTGTTCTGCCTGAAGCAGGATGAGAACCGCAGTAAATTGCTTGCTTACAGAGCCGATAGCAAAAATTGTATTGTTGTTGATCTTGGTTTTATTTTCAAAATTAGAAAATCCGTTTTCTTTTTGATACAGTTGAACCGAATCTTTGAAAACACCGACACTTCCATTAAAGTTATATTTTTTAAATATAGAATCAATCTGGCTGGCTAGCAATTTTTTCTCAAATGCTGTAATAGCTGAATCTACAATCGCATTTCTGTTAATAGTATCAATAGGTTCCGGAGTATTCTTACAAGCGGTTAAAGAGAAAACAATGACTAATAAAGTCAGTAATAGATTGGAAATTTTCAACATTTGTCTTTAAGTTTATGCTAAAAACCCAGCAAAAAGGATGCAAATCGAGTATTTTGAATTAAAAAAATAAGTTTTAAGTTTCAAAGCTATTCGGTAAAACTAGCCAAAAAGGGAATTATATTTTCATCACATTAAGCACAGAGGAATTAATTTAAGGATATAATAATGATTGCTCTGTCTGGATAGAAAGAAAATTTATATGAAAAAGATAAAAAATTACGTATCGGATGATAATTATGTAAATAAAAATAGGATAGAAAGTAATACTTTTGAGTAGATTATTGCTCTAAAAATGAAAACATACCTTGAAAACGATTTGTCTCAAATTGACCATTTACTGGACATCATAAAAAAACAAAGTATATCGTATCTCGATACAATATCGGATAGACGAACATCTGTTGAACATGATGTGTTCTTTGATCATGAATCATTACCTGAAGAAGGTTATGGAGCGGAAAAAGTACTGGAAATCTTTAATGAAAGATTTGAACAGGCTATCGTTGGGTCATCAGGACCGAGATACTGGGGATATGTTACCGGAGGCTCTACGCCTGCTTCCATAGCAGGGGATTGGCTTGCTTCGGTGTATGATCAAAATACACAATCATCAAAAGGGCAAGGAGATGTTTCTGCCATGATTGAATTAGAGGCTATCAATCTGATGCTGGATCTTTTAGGTCTTCCTAAAAGCTTTCTAGGAGGCTTTGTTACCGGAGCGACCATGTCCAATTTTACTTGTATGGCAGTAGCCAGACAATGGATTGGAAAACAGAAAGGAGAAGACATTGCTAAAAATGGAATTTCTAGTCCTCTTAAAGTTTTAACAGCTACACCACATTCTTCCAGTTTGAAATAACTTTCACTTTTGGGAATAGGAAGCAGCAATACCATAAAGATTAAAACCATTGAAGGAAATCGAGAAGCCATGTGTATGAGTGACCTGGAAAGCCGGATTATCGAATTACAAGGCGAACCATTCATTCTGATTTCGAGCGGTGGAACCGTAAATACGGTAGACTTTGATGATTTTAAAACCATTGCAGAGCTCAAAAAGAAATATAAATTCTGGTGGCATATTGACGCTGCATTTGGTGGTTTTGCTGCTTGCTCTGATAGCTACCGACATTTGATAGAAGGATGGGAATGGGCAGACAGTATTACGATAGACTGTCATAAGTGGCTTAATGTTCCTTATGAGAGTGCGGTATTTTTTGTAAAAGAGGACTATAAAATTTTACAGGTAGAAACTTTTCAAAATTCCAATGCTCCTTATCTGGGAGATCCGTTAGAAAATTTTAGTTATTTAAATTTTCTTCCCGAAAACTCAAGAAGGCTAAAGGCTTTGCCTGCATGGTTTTCAATAATGGCTTATGGTAAAAAAGGCTATCAGCAAATTGTAGAAAATACGATAGAGCTTTCAAATCAATTCGGACAACTCATTGAAAACGGTGAACATTTTAAGCTATTAGCTCCGGTACGGCTTAATACGGTTTGTTTTACCCTGAAAACTCAAGAAGATCAGGATAAGGTTAGTCTATTTTTGGAAAGGCTTAATAGTACAGGCAAAGTTTTTATGACGCCTACTTTTTACGATCAGCACAAAGGGATAAGAGCTGCTTTTGTGAACTGGAGAACGGATGAGAGAGATGTTGAGATGGTATTTAATCTAATGAATGAAATAATGCTAACCTTAAAATAAGGAATAAAGCTAAAAAGACCAACATACCATTTATAAAATATTCGTGCATTCGTGGCTTCAGAATTTATTGCCACGAATGCACGAATAAAAATAGCAGACTGAAATTATTTCGACAGGGCTATTATTTATAGTAATCTGCAGATTATCTGGATATCAAATCACAAAACCAGAAGACATACTCATCATCATTTTCGTTATCCTCAGACTTAGGCTTTGGATATGTTTTCTTTACTATTTCACCTACTTCGAACTGAATGGGGTTTTTAAAAATAGGCCCATCAAACGTGAAGGTATGAAACTCACCATTTTCTCCGCAAGGATCTACATTTTTAGGGAGATCAGCTAAAAATTGTTCATCAATAATTCTTCCTGCGAAACTTTTGTCCAGATAGGTTTCATTTACACAAGTGACAATCGTTTTAAAACCTAAATTCAAAAATTCATGAATAAGGCTGGTTGTATTTTCTTTCCACAATGGAAAAACAGCTTCCATTCCGACAGCTTTTAGTTGTTCTTCTCTATAAGTACGAAGGTCTTCTAAGAAAATATCCCCGAAAATAGAATAGGTGATACCCCGTGATTTCATGTCATTCATCTTTGTATTCATCAATTCACGATATATTTCCATGGAAGGTTCTTTGGGAAGTTCCATCTTAATTAAAGGAATGCCAATACTCAATGCCTGTTGCTCTAAAAGAGAAACGTGAACCCCATGCATGGAAATTCTCTGATACTCTTCATTAATGCTTGTAAAGAGGCATGTGACTTCAAATGTGTTACTTTTTAGAATTTTATATAATGCAAGTGCAGAATCTTTTCCGCTACTCCAGTTAAACAGAGCTTTTGAGATTTTCATTAATTAGTGATGTTTTTTATATATTTATTGTAATGTTTTGTAGGTTAGAGTTGTCTTATTAATAAATGGAGGTCCTTGTTTTTTTAAATTTAAACGAAATTAAACAAAATACAGATGAAAAATTTACTATTTGGAACGGCGGTTCTATTTTTAACAGGAATTACAACCCCTGTTTTTTCGCAAAAAGCTGAAACACCAAAATTTGTTGGGAATATTGAAGGGATAAAAGAATACTCTTTGAATAACGGAATGAAAGTTCTTTTAATCCCTGATGCCTCACAAAGTAATATGGTCGTCAACATTATTTATAATGTGGGCTCAAAAGACGAAGGGTATGGGGAAAAAGGAATGGCACATTTGCTTGAACATATGCTGTTCAAGAGTACTAAAAATCTTGGCGATATCAAAAAGCAGCTCTCTGATAAAGGAGGTCAGGCTAATGGAACGACCTGGTACGATAGGACGAATTATTTTGAAATTTTTCCTTCTAATGAAGAGAATTTAAAATGGTCTTTGCAAATGGAGGCTGATAGAATGATCAATGCGACCATCTTGCAAAGTGATCTGGATAAAGAATTTTCTGTGGTAAGAAATGAGTTTGAGATCGGAGAAAATGATCCTACAAGAGTCATGATCCAGAATGTATTCTCAAATGGATATACCTGGCATAATTACGGAAATAGCACAATCGGGAGTAAAGAAGATATTGAGCGTGTAAAAGCTCCAACACTACGAAAATTCTATGAAAAATACTATCAGCCTGATAATGCAACTTTAATTATTGCTGGAAAATTTGATGAGAATAATGCTTTAAAATATATTTCAGAATATTTTTCTGTATTACCGAAGCCTGCTCGTGAGTTGGGAGGAACATATACTGTAGAGCCTGCACAAAATGGAGAAAAATACTTTGAAATTAAAAGAAATAATGATAAGCAAATCATAGCTGTTGGTTATCATACATCAGCGTATGCAGATAAAGATTATGCTGCCTTAGCAGCACTTTATGAGATTCTTACATCCGACCCTTCAGGATATTTATATAAAAGTTTAGTGGAAACTCAAAAGGTTTCTGCTATCTGGACGTTTAATCCGGCCTTGAGAGATCCGGGAATGGTCTATTTTAATTTTGACGTTTCCAAGGATAAAAATCTGGATGAAATTACAAAACTTGTAAGAACAGAATTAGATCAAATATCATCCATGAAGTTTACCCAGGAAGATCTTACAAGAGCGAAATCAAAGTTGGTTAAAGGTATCGAGAATAAAAAAAATAATACTATTAATTATGCGATTGGTCTTACGGAAATTGTAGGGGCAGGAAATTACAAACTCAATTTTCTTTACAGAGATAATGTAGAAAATTTGAAATTGGAAGATATCAATAGAGTGGCTCTAAAATACTTTAAGAATAATAATCGTACCATAGGAGTTTTCAGGCCTTCTCCAAATGAAGAAAGGGTTTTCCCTACAGAGTTTAGAGATAATCAGCTTGCGGATTTGGTAAAAGATTATAAAGGAAGAGCTTTGGAAAAAGAGCCGGCTCCTTTTGAAGCCTCTATTGCTAACATTAAGAAAAACCTGACAGAAGGAAAGCTTTCTAACGGGATGAAATACGGGCTTATTAATAAAGAACTTAAAGGGGATAAGATACAGGGAACTTTCCGTCTCAGAATCGGAAACGAAAAAGATCTTCAGGGTAAAGAAGCGGTTGCAGGCATGGCTGCATCCTTATTAAAATCGGGAACTAAAACCAGAAAAAAAGAACAGATCCAAGATGATTTGGATCAGATGAAATCTTCGGTTTATGCTTATGTTTACGAACAGAATTTAATTATTGGTATCAATACCTATAAACAGTACTACCCGAAGGTAATGGCTATTGTACAGGATATGCTATCCAATGCGACATTCCCTGAAAATGAACTGACTAAAACGATTACTGAAACCAATACGCAATTAGAAGGACAGCTTAAAGATCCTCGGGCTATTGCAAATAATGAATTGCAAAGAATGGCTTCTCCATATCCGAAAACAAGTATTTTTTATATTGCTCCTTTGCAGGAACAAATTGATAAAAATAAAAAAGTAACCAGAGCACAAGTGGTCGATTTCTATCAGAATATTATGGGCGCTTCAGATGGTGCAGGAACCTTGATTGGTGCAATTGATTCAAAACTAGCTTCCTCTGAATTAGAGAAGACATTTGGGAAATTTACTGCTAAATCAAAATTTGTAGAAGTAAAACCAACATTTTTTGACACTAAAAAACAAGATAAAAATATCATTACCCCAGATAAAGAAAATGCAGTAGCCCTTGGAACTTCAAGCTTTAAGATGACACAAGACAATCCTGATTATCCGGCTTTGGTAATGGCTAATGAAATTTTAGGAAGTGGAGGATTTCTTTCCGCAAGGTTACCAATGAGGTTGCGGGAAAAAGATGGGATTTCTTATGGGGTAGGTTCCTATCTGAATGTTCCGATTACCAATGATGTGGCTTCCTGGAACTATTATGCTTTTCTTAATCCAACCAAGAGGGATGCTGTAGAAGCTGCTGTAAAAGAAGAGGTAAATAAAGCATTAGCTTCTGGGTTTACTCAGCAAGAGTTGGATTCTAATAAGCAAAGCTATGGTAATCAAAGAACAACAAGTTTAGGGTCAGATAATACACTCATGAATTTGGTTAACAATAATCTTCTTTATGGAGTTCCTTTGGAAAGGTTTGATGAACAGAATTTAAAAGTTCAGAATCTGAAATTATCTGAAGTTAATGCAGCCTTGAAAAAATACCTTTCTGAAAATAATATAATTTCTGTTTTTGCTGGGGATTTTAATAAGAAGTAATGCTTGATTGTATTGACTCAAATAACAAAGCCGTAGATTAAAAATTCTACGGCTTTGTTATTTGTTTAATATTATATTACATTACATATTTCTTCTGTACTTACCACCTACTTCAAATAAAGCATTGGTGATTTGTCCAAGAGAACAGTATTTTACAGCATCCATCATCACTCCAAATAAGTTTTGTTGGTTGATCGCTGCATATTGCAATTCTTTTAAAGCTGCTTCGGATTTATCCTGGTTTGCTTGCTGGAAATTATGAAGCGTTTCAATCTGAACCTGCTTTTCTTCTTCAGTAGAGCGGATGACTTCTCCCGGGCGAACCGTTGGTGAACCATCTTTACCAAGGAAAGTATTTACTCCG
The DNA here is from genome assembly GCF_002285635.2 of Chryseobacterium piperi. Classification (NCBI taxonomy): domain Bacteria; kingdom Pseudomonadati; phylum Bacteroidota; class Flavobacteriia; order Flavobacteriales; family Weeksellaceae; genus Chryseobacterium; species Chryseobacterium piperi. The sequence goes on from NZ_CP023049.2 coordinate 3,720,027, forward strand.
ATAATTGGGTATTCTCCCGTATGCTTAAGCCATTCATAGTGCATGGACTCTTCCTGGATTTTTGAGCGTTGATACATGGTTTCCATCGCACCAAGAACACCACCTCTTTCTGTAATTCTGTCGAACTCTGCATAAACCGCTTCTTCAACAAGATCCGTTAATTCTTCTATGATAAATGAGCCTTGAAGAGGATTTTCATTTTTCGCTAAACCTAATTCTTTATTAATAATCAACTGGATAGCCATCGCTCTTCTTACCGATTGCTCTGTAGGGGTTGTGATAGCCTCATCATAAGCATTGGTATGAAGAGAATTACAGTTATCATAGATAGCGTATAACGCTTGCAATGTGGTCCTGATATCATTGAAATCAATTTCCTGGGCATGAAGAGAACGTCCCGAAGTCTGAATGTGATATTTTAGCATCTGACTTCTTTCATCGGCTCCATATTTTATTTTCATAGCTTTTGCCCAGATTCTTCTTGCTACACGTCCGATCACTGAATACTCAGGGTCGATACCATTGGAGAAGAAGAATGAAAGGTTAGGTGCGAAATCATTAATATCCATTCCACGACTTAAATAATATTCCACATAAGTGAAACCATTAGCCAATGTAAATGCTAACTGGGATACCGGATTGGCACCAGCTTCTGCAATATGATATCCTGAGATAGAAACCGAATAAAAGTTTCTTACTTTTTCCGTAATAAAATATTCCTGAACATCACCCATCAATCTTAGAGCAAATTCTGTCGAGAAGATACAAGTATTTTGTGCTTGATCCTCTTTTAATATATCTGCCTGTACCGTACCACGTACTGTAGCGATCGTATGGGCTTTAATTTTTTCGTAGTCTTCTTTAGGAATTACTTCATCTCCGGTGATTCCTAATAATTGTAGCCCTAACCCGTTATTTGAAGGGGGAAGTTCACCATTATATTTTGGTCGCTCTAATCCTTTATCGTCAAATTTTGCCTTTAGAACAGCTTCAACTTTAGCTTCTAGCTTGTGTTCTGCAATATATTTTTCAACGTTCTGATCAATAGCAGCATTCATAAAGAAAGCTAATAACATGGGAGCAGGTCCGTTAATGGTCATTGAAACCGAAGTCATTGCATTAATCAGATCAAATCCTGAGTATAGTTTTTTGGCATCGTCTAATGTAGCGATAGATACGCCTGCATTTCCGATTTTACCATAGATATCCGGTGGTAAAGCAGGGTCCTGACCATATAAAGTTACTGAGTCAAATGCAGTAGATAGACGTTTTGCCGGCATTTCTGCAGAAACGTAATGGAATCTTCTGTTGGTTCTTTCCGGACCTCCTTCCCCGGCAAACATTCTTGTAGGGTCTTCACCAGTTCTTTTGAATGGATAAATCCCCGCTGTATATGGGAAGTTTCCCGGAAGATTTTCCTGACCTTTCCACTGAATCAGATCTCCCCAATCATGATATTTTGGTAGAGCTATTTTGGGAATTTTCAGATGAGATAAAGATTCTGTTGAGGTTTCTACTTTGATTTCTTTTCCACGTACAAAATAGGAGAAGAATTCTTCATGGAAAGCCTTCTTAGTATCTTCCCAATTTTCAAGGAAGTCAATATTTTCCTGTTGAAGATCTTTTTCTGCTTTTTGATATTCAGCGTCTAAAGCTTCATTGGAAATAATATTTTTAACCCCTTGGATATGATACATTTTTCTGGCTAATTCTGCCTGTTTTTCAACAATGGCATCATAGTGTCTGTTATTTTCAACAATTTCAGAAAGGTACCGAACTCTTTTAGGTGGAATGATAGTGACTTCGTCTGTAATTTCCTGTTCAATAAAAGTTTTGAGGTCTAATTCTGAAAACTGATCATTTACTTTTGAAATTAATCTGTTGTATAATTCTGTCGTTCCATGATCATTAAACTGAGAAGCTTTGGTAGCATATACCGGCATATCATCTAGCGGACTTTCCCACAAAAGGTGGTTTCTTTGGAACTGTTTTCTTACAGCCTGCAAAGCGTCTAAAGCACCTCGTTTATCAGATTTGTTAAGTGCTACCAGATCTGCATAATCCAACATGTCAATTTTTTCTAACTGTGTAGATGCTCCATATTCAGGAGTCATCACATACATTGAAACATCAGCAAAGTCAGAAACCTCTGAGCCTGACTGTCCGATACCTGAAGTTTCTAAGATAATAACATCAGGGTGAGCCAGTTTTAAAACGTTTAAAGCTGAGTGAATGAATGGAGAAACAGAAACATTATTTTCTCTTGTTGCCATAGAGCGCATATAAACTCTTGGATCATTGATCGCATTCATACGGATTCTATCTCCCAATAGAGCACCTCCGGTTTTCTTTTTGGAAGGGTCAATTGAGATGATGGCAATTTTTTTATCGGGATTTGATCTTAAAAAGCGTCTTACCAGTTCATCAGTTAAAGAAGATTTTCCGGCCCCACCGGTACCCGTAATTCCGATAATAGGAATGATTAAATCTTTTGCTTTATCATCAATTGCTTTTACCAGTTCAGGCTTTTCATCTGAAAAGTTTTCAACAGCGGAAATAACTTTAGCAATGCTGGTTGAGTTTTCAAAGCTGATTGAATCTAAATCTTTAGCCGTAACATCTTTTCCTGTTGCGAAGTCTGATCTGTTAACCAGATCATCAATCATCCCTTGAAGACCAAGCTCACGTCCGTCGTCCGGAGAATAAATTCTATCGATCCCATAAGACATTAGGTCTTCAATTTCGTCAGGTAGAATAACACCGCCTCCGCCGCCAAAGATTTTAATCTGTGGGGAGTTTTTTTCTCTTAACAGGTCGTAGATATATTTGAAATATTCATTATGACCTCCCTGATAGGAGGTTAAAGCGATAGCATTAGCATCTTCCTGAATAGCTGTATTAACAACTTCCTCTGCTGATTTATCGTGACCAAGGTGAATGACTTCGCATCCCGTTCCCTGAATAACACGACGCATAATATTAATTGCCGCATCATGTCCGTCAAATAACGACGCTGCGGTTACAATTCTTACTTTGTTTTTAGGAGTATATTTTTGGGTTTCCATAAAAAATCTAGAAAATTTCTGAATTCTCAAATATAACAATAAAATAAGAATCGGGTTTTTATGGTTAATTGATTTGTTTACAGTTATTTATTGTATTTTTTGTGCTTGTGTTTTCCCCATATGGAAGAAGGGGTAGATAAGAAGTAAAAAGTAATTTACTTACTTTTGCAGAATATTTTATAGTATGCAAAAAGCTTTGGTTTATTTCGCTCTCGGGACTGTGGTTAGTTTTCTGATCAATTATTTTTTCTTAAGTAGCCAGAATATCGGTCTTGATCTCTATTATGCAATTGCTTTCGGGTTTGCCTGGGGATTAGCTTATTATCTGGATACCCCAAACTTTACACTGTCACAAAAACTCGGATTATCTTTTGCGGCAATGGGAGTACTGGTAGTAATTGGAACTCTTATTTTTAATATACAGCTTGCGATCCCATCTATTCTTAAATTTTCAACTGTTTTTGTAGCCTATTATTTAATAGCAAGCTTTAGGGGAAGTAAATCTTTGCGGAATTAGTGCATGGTTACAAAACTGATATAAGTCAATATCATAAGCATAAAAAGTAATCCGATACAATTGATTATAAATAAAAGAGAGCCTTTTAAAATGCTTGCTCTTTTGCTATTTTCATAAACCCTGTGGTGTGCAATAAAGAAATAAGCGCAAGTATAAAAGAATAGTGCGGTGTAACAAAGTCCGAAAATAACTTTAATAATAGTATAACTTGGAACCACTGCTATAAGATGATTGGCAAGAATAAAAATTAAAGTACTCGATAAGAGAAAGGAGAAGTAATGGAGTGTAAATATTCCATGGTCAAAATACCACCACTTTTTCTTATTGTGAAAAATCCAGAGAAAAAAAGCAAATACAGGTAGGTAAATAAAAAGAGCTTTCGGAAATGAATGGATAAATGTATCTACGAAACGGGCTATAATTTCCTTTCTCTTGAGACCTCTGTCCTGCAAATGAAAAATCTTTTTTGCAAAAGGTCTTACAGAGGTGTAGGTTCGGCCTCCTTTGATACTTAAAGAATCGTATTCTTTCATTGAAGTCGCTCCCAATATTGCAAACTGATCTTTTTGAGAACTCAGGATTTCTTTTTTATCAATTACATCTTCAAGGTTTTTTAATTTCGAGATACCTTTATTGATGATACTATCATTTTTAGTATTGCTCTCTACAATGATTCCACTTTTTACACTGTCAATTATTTTTGCTGCCAGGTCTTTATTATCTTTTTGTATTGAATGTTTTTCTATGGCTTCATCATCTGTATCCTCAGATTGTGAGAAAAGGGTAGGGACGAAGAATGTTATAAAGCTGATAAATATGTACAATTTTACCGGAGCAACATAGAATTGTCTTTTTCCTGATAAGTATTCTTTGGTTAGTTTTCCCGGTTGGAAAAGTAAATATTTTATGGTCTTCCAGAATTGTCCGTCATAATGGGTAAAGTCTTCAATAAAATGAGTGAAAAGATAATAGAAGGGCTGTCGTGGCTGGATATTTTCCTGTCCGCAATGTGGGCAGAATCTTTCCTCTACTATATGTCCGCAGTTAAGGCAGTTTTTTTCTTCTCTTATTTTTCCGTGGCTCATGGTTTTTAAGGCTTTATGAGCAAATATAATTATTTAGAGAAAGAAAAATAATTTTTTAGTTAAAATTCCTAAAAAATAAAATTTTATACAAATAAGGAAATCGTTAATTGCTAAGTAAATGTGGGAATTGTTGTGTAAAAGTTAATAAAGTAAGAGTTTAGTATCTAAACTCTTTACTTTATCACTTGTGTTTTTAGAATCTTCTAAAACTTTTTTTTCATCGTATTTGATTTTGCAATATTTGTGCCAAGATAATTTTCCATAGATGAAATCTGTCGAATCGTTTAACCAAAACGTCTAATGGATACATTAAATCAAATATGTTTTTCCATTACAAATTTTATTTGTATCTTTGCACACCCTTAGAGGGAAAATTATGTTTAATCTTTAACTAAAACGTGTGAATACATTAAGTTACAAAACTGTTTCAGCGAACAAAGCTACTGCTAATAAAGAATGGGTTGTGGTAGACGCTGAAGGACAACCGTTGGGAAGACTAGCTTCTCAGGTTGCAAAGATTTTGAGAGGTAAGCACAAAACAAACTTTACACCCCACGTAGATTGTGGTGATAACGTTATTGTTTTGAATGCTGGGAAAATTACACTTTCCGGAAACAAGTGGGCTGATAAGACTTATATCTGGCATACAGGATATCCTGGAGGTCAAAAGTCTATGACTGCGGCTGAACTTCAAAAGAAAGATTCTTTAAAAGTATTAGAAAAATCTGTAAAAGGTATGTTACCTAAAAACAGATTAGGATCTGCTTTATTGAAGAACCTTTATTTATATGAAGGAACTGAGCACAAACATGAAGCTCAACAGCCTAAAACAATTAATATTAACGAATTTAAATAATTATTAATATGTCTATAGTTCATAAAATCGGAAGAAGAAAGACTTCTGTAGCAAGAGTTTATGTAAGACCAGGTGCTGGTAATATTACAGTAAACGGTAAAGATGCTAAAGAATATTTCTCTACAGACGTAATGGTTTATAAATTAAACCAACCGTTCATCCTTTCTGAAACTGTTGGTCAGTATGACGTTACCGTAAATGTTTTCGGTGGTGGAAATACAGGTCAGGCAGAAGCTATCAGATTAGGTATTTCAAGAGCGTTATGTGAAATCAATGCTGAATTCAGATTAGCTTTAAAGCCTGCTGGTTTACTTACAAGAGATGCAAGAATGGTGGAAAGAAAGAAGCCAGGTCAGAAAAAAGCAAGAAAGAGATTCCAATTCTCAAAACGTTAATTTCGAGATTCAAGATATCAGACACAAGATTCAGGATTTTTTTCAGTCTTCAATCTCGGCTCTTGGTTCTTGGCTCTATTATCTAAACAAAAAATTGCCCGTTACGTTTAGCATCCAAACGCTTCTCCCATCTAAAGAAGTTGTTGATTGTTTAAAAGACGGAAAGTAAACTAACAAAAACAGAAAACATGGCAAAAGCAAATGTAAAAGACCTTTTAGAGGCTGGTGTACACTTCGGTCACATGACTAGAAAGTGGAATCCAAATATGGCTCCATACATTTTTATGGAGAAAAATGGTATTCACATTGTAGACTTACATAAAACAGCAGTGAAGTTAGATGAAGCGTGCAGCGCTTTAGAAAAACTTACTTCTGCAGGTAAAAAAGTTCTTTTTGTAGCTACTAAAAAGCAAGCAAAAGAAGTTGTTGCTAAGCACGCTTCAGAACTTAATATGCCTTATATTACAGAAAGATGGCCTGGTGGTATGTTAACAAACTTTGTTACAATCAGAAAGGCTGTTAAGAAAATGAACTCTATCGATAAAATGAAAAAAGATGGAACGTTCGAAACTTTATCTAAAAAAGAAAGACTTCAGGTAGACAGACAAAGAGCTAACCTAGAGAAGAACTTAGGTTCTATCGCTGACATGGTTCGTCTTCCTTCTGCAATATTTGTTGTTGATATCTTAAGAGAGCACATCGCTGTAACTGAAGCTAAAAAATTAGGTATTCCAGTTTTCGGTATCGTTGATACCAACTCTGACCCAAGAAAAGTAGATTTCGTTATTCCAGGAAATGATGATGCTTCTAAGTCTATCGATATGATTTTGAATGTTGTTTCTGATTCTATCAGAGAGGGTCAATCTCAAAGAAAAGCTGACAAAGAAAAATCTAAAGAAGAAGGAGAAAAAGTATCTGCTGATACAGATGCTGATTTTGATGCTGAATAATTAAAGGTTTATCTTTAAAATATTTTAAAAGCAGTGGAATTTTATTCCGCTGCTTTTTTTGTCTATTATTTATTAGCTAATTATTGATGATTGTATTTTGATATATTTCAATAATAGTAGAGGACATAAAAAAACTGCTAGAATAAAATTCTAGCAGTTTTTTTATTTTAGTTTGATAAACTTATGGTATAAGAATCAGAGATGAATTTAGTAGATTGGTAAACCGATCTGCAAAGGACACCGGATAGTCTGTAATTCTGGTTTTTCGGAAGCATGGTATACCCCATTTTACCGGCAGCAATAGGTATTTTCTTATAAAAATTATTACCGCTTATAGTAAGGACCATATTACAAGGTGATTTATTCTCCACTGTAAAAGAGGTTCTGTTGTCATCAGAGGAGCCATTTAAAAGGCTATTAAGCACTTCAGTGGTGTCTGGCTTGTAAGTTTTTACAAGCTCACTGTATTCTCTTTCTATATTAGCCGTAGAAGGAGTGTTATTTGTCGTATTAGGGAATCTGTTCCTTACAGGATAATTATTATAATTGACACTGCAGCTAACCAGAGATAAAGCCAGAATACCGCAGGACAAAGCCAATTTATTTTTCATAGATAATTTTTGATCAGTAAATTTAAGATTTACTTTTAATTTATTTGCTTTGAGTCCCTATCTGTTCAGGATTGCTGATACTCAAAATAATATTTTTTTTAATGTCTTTCTTGGTCTGGTATTTCACATCACAGACATTGCTTTCAATAGTATAGCTTCCTTTTTTTATCACAATAAAGTTTTCATCGTGTGCAGGAACTGCCATATTATAGAATTTTTCGCCCTGAATTTTTAAAATCAGATTACAGTCAGAATCATTTTTGAATAGGAAGATAGCTTCTTTGCGGGTAATGTCTTCATCAAACATGGAGTTCAAAAGTTTTGCTGTCTTTTCATTATGATCCTTAGAATCTTTAGACATCAAGCGTTTAAATTCTTCAATCTCATTGGGTCTTTTAGTGGGGATTTCAGCAATTACCGGTCTTGACTCCATGGGTTTCGCATCTTTTTTACCAAGTGTCCACTGCTGGTTCTTTAATGCGATTAATTTAGATTTTAAAAGGTTTCTTTTAGGATCTTCGGGATGTGTTTTTTCTAAATACTCTTCAATTTCTTTAATATTTGTGCTTTTTAAAATGTGTTTTCTGTTTTTTTGAGCGGTAGCTAAACAGGGGGTTAAGAAAGTGAAGAATAAAATAGTGAGAAATTTTTTTTTCATCAGGATTTTATTTTAAGGTCAACTTATTCGGAACTTAATATAAGTTATGGTTTTCCCTTTTGCAGAGAAAAGTTCTTCATAATAGGTTTTTATGTCTCTTAAATGTTCAGTGTTCGGATCATATTCCGGGGCACCGTAGATATCATGGTGTGCTGTAATGATTTCATAGCCAGCTCCTTGAAGGAAGCCTAAAGTATATCCATGTAAAAATTCAGAATCTGTTTTTAAATGGATAATTCCGCCGGGCTTTAAGAATTTCTTATATCGATCTAAGAAATCAGGATGCGTAAGTCTATGTTTTGTACGGCGGTATTTAATCTGTGGATCAGGGAAGGTGATCCATATTTCATCTACCTCATTTTCTGCAAAAAAATTATCAACAAGCTCTATCTGTGATCTTAGAAATGCAACATTAGACATGTTACTTTCAACGGCTTCTTTTGCTCCAAACCAAAATCTGGCTCCTTTGATATCAATTCCAATGAAGTTTTTTTCAGGGAAAGCTTTTGCCAGTCCTACAGAGTATTCTCCTTTTCCGCAACCTAATTCAAGAACAATGGGATTGTCATTTTTGAAAAATTCCGTTCTCCACTTTCCTTTAAGATTGAATCCGGTTAAGGCTTCTTCTCTTGTTGGTTGAATAACATTAGGTAATGTTTTGTTTTCTTCGAATCTTGCTATTTTATTTTTGCCCATGAGTATAAATGAAAATCGGGCAAAAATAATGAATTTAATATAGAATACCTTGTTTTTGAATAGAAAAGGCTATACTCTGTTTGTATATTTACTTAGATTCTGAAGTTCCTAAAGCAACTAAAATTGGTTTTTTTATGGTTTTCTGAGAGGCATATTGAGCTCCGCAAACCAGGCTTGTAAAAAGATAATCCCCTTTTTCTATGACAATTGAATTTTCATTGTGAGCAGGAACAGCAAGTCTGTACTTGGTAACGCCAACACCTTCCATTCTGACAATGATATTGCAATCCGATTTGTTTTCAATAAGAACAATACATTCTTTGCTCATAGGATCATTATCAAATAGTGAATTTAATATTTTTACCGTTTTATTTTTATGTTCTACAGGAGATACGGTCATCAGCATATTAAACTCTTCAGCTTCAGCATCTGGTATAGCTACAGTAGTCGTTGAAGTATTGGTGACAATAGCATTTTGTGCATTACTTGGAGTAAATTCTATCAACGATTTTTTGGCGGCTAGTTCTGCTTTATATTTTGCGATTTGCTTTTGTTTGATGATGGCATTCATTTCATCAAAAGTAATTTTAGTAGAAGGACGCCTTTTTAATAGGGCAAGCATTTCCTGCATTTCTTTGACCTTTTGATCCTCTGGATGAGCGTCCTTGATATACTCCCGCATCATGTCCATCACCTTAGGCTTCAATACTGATCTCCTGGGATCATCCGGATGGGCATCTCTTAAAAAAGCATTTATCTCATAAATGTTTTTACTTTTAATGATATTACTATAGTCTTTTGCTTTTTTCTGAGCAGACAGACTAAGGAATAAAGCGGAACAAAAGAATAAAAGCATTTTTTTCATTGAACAAATATTAGGTTAAAATTTGGTATTCCTCCTTATTTGTTTTCTGGCCAATTAGTCTTTAATGTGATAACGAAATACTATTGTTTTTATTTTAAACACCAGCTTGTGACATAAAGTTAAGAATATATTACTTATGAAAGCAATAATTTTTAAAAATAATCAACCTAATATGTTATTCTTATTTTATGATTTCCTGAAGGTGAGAGTTTTTTAATCTTCTTTGATAAATAGGTAAATACTTTTCTATCGGAACTTTTACAGCCTCAAAATTTCCGGACTGTATGTATGGTTGTATGTTTTCTGATGAGTAAACAAATTGCAAAAAGTTATCAATTAAATTTTCAGGAATCTTGAATTTTAAGAAATAATCCTTACCCAGGTAATTTTTAATTTGAGTAACCGAATTATTCATATTTTCATACGCAACATAGCGTTGTTTCTTTTTTCTTTCACCGGATAGGATATCATAAATACTTTCCAAACTGAAGGTAAGACCTCCATCTCTAAGCCCTGCAACCGGAAGCTGAGGAGGAGTTCCATCTCCTTTAGGTTCGGGTAAGCCAATTACCTTTTTCAGTTCGAGTGCTTTGTCCTTCTTGGTTATGGCATTCACATCATATCGTAAGTTTCCTGTAGGCTTAAATCTGCTGATTACAACCTCCTGAATATCATGGTACGCTATTTTTAACTCTATTAAACTTTTAATACCAAACATTTGTGGTGTAAGTTGGATATCTTTTCTCTCCGTAACAATAGAAGTAAAACGAATCATATCACCGGGGCTAGCTGGGATATTAAAATCTCCGTTATAATCTGTCAGGACAGTTTTTTGAGTATTAAGATTGGTGACATAAACCTGATTGAGATATAAAATTGAATTATCTCTCAGGAAAACTTCCCCCGAATATATTTGAGCGTTGATTTTTGCCAGAAAAACCAGCAGCAATAGAGTAATAAGTTTCTTCATATAATGGGCAAAATTACATAGAATTACCTCAGTTTATACCTATATAGATAGTGAAAACAGGTTAAAGTTATATTAAACTTTACTTCCAAATTGTTAATGAATGTTATAAGTAGTACTATAAAAGCATATTTTATACCAATAGGTTATTTGAGTTACCTGTTTTTCACTAAAAGCCAACTTGAATATTTAACCGTTGTACTGGCTCCATACTCCGTCCAGCTAATAGTATACCAGTAGGTAGCTGTTGATACGGGCCTTCCTCCTAATCTTCCATCCCAGGTATATTTATTGGAAGGGTTTCCTCTGAAAACTTCAGCACCATATCTATCATAAATTCTAAACTCAATCTGATCCTTTGTCATCAGAGCTGAATAGTTGATGGCATCGTTATGACCATCATCATTTGGAGTTATAGTGTTGATCAGATCGATAATTGTAAAAGGTCGCTGAGCGTCATTACATCTTTTGGAATCCCGTACGTAAGCAATATAACTTCCTCGGGGAATATTTTGAAATACATTGGAAGTTTGCCATGTAATTCCATCTAAAGAATACTGATAAGGTGGAACTCCGCCGCCAGCGCCTATCGTTACTGTTGTTCCATTGATATCTATTGAAATAATGGAAGGTAGCTCTGATTCTGTTATATTTACATATTGTCTGTAAATACAACCATTATATTTTAAATCAACCCAGTAACTTCCTGCAGGTATATTGGAAATAGAAGGTGTAGTAGCACCGTTGCTCCATAGATAGCTTTCAAAGCCAGGGCCGGCGTCTAATGTTGCAGTAGTCTTGGGACAGATAATAAGGTCTGTTAAAATAGCCGATTTTTTAGGAACCTTGATGGTTATAATAATTTTTCCAATCTGAGCGCAGACGCCAGTTTTTTCAAATCTGACATATATGGTTTGGGTACCTGTTACAGATGCTGGATTACTGATCGGATTGATATCATTTTGGGCATCTGTCAGACTGTTATGATAACTTACAGTTACTAACGGATCTGTTGTAAACTGGCTGATGTATTGAGTAAGATCAACCTGTTTAACACCATCGAGATCATCATCACAAAAACTTTCGGTTACTGTATCTTTGATAAGCTGAATTCTGGCGCCGATATTAAGATTTAAAGGCTGGATGACAGAGGCACATCCATCCGGCGAATCCACTCTTATGTAAATAGTAGTGGAAGTGCTGAAGCTCCATGTGCCAGGTAATGTATTTGCGTTTCCGGCAGTAGCATCAGTCAAATTAGCATAATACCGCACGTTTGTAAAGTAAGCCGGATTATTAAGGATTAAAGGAGTAACGTCGGATAAAACAACGCTTGCAATACCATCAAAATTATCGTCACAGAATGTTCCGGTATAATTTTGTAAGACAATGGCTACAGGATAAAGATTGAGGATAATTTCGGCAATATTTTTGCATCCTGCGGGGTTTTTTACTACTGCATAGACAATCGTACCATTAGGTGCGGTATAAGTAGAGGGATTGGTTATTAAGGCTGTAGGATTTTCTGTCTGCGCATCTATCAGGCTTGGGTAGTAAGTAATGGTTACAGGAGTATTGTTGGTGACATTTGCAGAAGTGAGGTTAAATGTACCTTGGCCATTTATATTACATGCAGATAATGTGGTATTGGTTACCGTTAGAGCTTGGATATTAATAGTTACTGTTATTGTTTCGCAATCTGGAAAATCTTGATCATTACCACAAAATGTGTAAGTAAAAGTATCTGCTCCAGTAGTTCCGGGGCTCGTAACAGTGTATGTAATAACTCCGGTTGTAGGATTAACGACCACGGTTCCTAAAGTAGGAGAAGTTGTAATAGCTATTGTAGATACAACTGGAGTTTGAGGTGAGTTGCTAAATGTAGGGATTATATTGTGAGCGGTGCAAACGTTATATGTAGCAGAGCTTTGTACGGTACAGTTTAAAACTTTGTATGGCTCTGTTATTAATGGAACGCAACTGCCCATGGTTACAGCACATGTATAATTTCCTGATTGTGTTGGAGTATAGGATATAGCTGTTGCCCCGGGAATAAGTACCCCATTTCTGTACCATTGATAAGCATTGTAAATAGCTGGATCTACAGTAAGAATAATACCAGGAACACAATCTCCTCCTGACTTTAAAATAACAGGCTGTGTAGGAAATCCGGCAAAAAAACCTCCATATCCCACAGCATCACTTCCCGCATTGATCCCTGCGGTAATAGCTTTGTCTGCGACAACAGTAATTGTTCCGGTTACATTTGGAATTCCGTATGTGACCCAATTATTTGTACCTGTCATGTTGAAAGGACCTGTAGTTGAAGGTGGAATAATACCGTTTATTGTTACATTGGCGCCTCTTTCTGTAATAAGGTTAAGCTTGGTGGGAATGTTAAGAATCCCGTTGGGGTTATTATTGGAATGAACAAAATTTTCATCAATAAGACCAAGTTCATTAATTTGTTTGGGTAAATAACAGTTTAAAGCAGGAATGAAATTAAAACCACCTGTCGCTACCTCATTACCTACTCCTGAATCTCCCGCAAGCATTTGATAGATATAGGCATTTTTTGAAGTTTTAATGTATAGATTATAATGATTATTTCCTTGTAACTGATATTTGCTATCGGGAATAATAAAATATTGGCCGGTATTTATTGTGGCTATTGGAGTGAGCTCATTATTAACAAATACCTGAGTATTATTTTCAGTAGCAATAACAAGAGCTTCTTCCATACTGGCTCCGATACTTCCGTTTCCTTTTACCAGGGCGAATTCATTGCCGAGCCTTTCTATCGGAACAGCTTGATCCATAAGTATATCTGAGCTGGTTGGGTAATTTCCTGCATATTGGCCATTGAAATTACCATTGGTAATGTTAATGGGTTTATTCGAGATTATTTTAGCGCCAATAAATCCATCAAAATTTCCGGTTATGTTCCCTATCCCTTCAATGATGTATGATTGTCCTTTATTAAGGTTGAAAGTTAAAACAGGATTGGAGGTTCCGGTTGTCCCATTAGAGAATTGAACGGAAGGCTTGTAGCCGGATATGGTCACTGTAGTATTATCCTCTGTTGCCAATACACTAGTCATGAAATTCAGAATAATATTGTTTACGGTGATTGGCGCGCTTGCTGCAAAGAATGCTTTTCCTGTAGAAGGAATTCCTTTTGATGTAATAATTTCTGCATGATTGAATACCGAGAATCTTAAATTAGCGTAGAAGGGGAATTCAGCTTTTAAATACAAGCCTTTAGATGTTGGAGTGAACAGATCTGTTTGTTGGGTAGTGATAATATAGTCTCTTAGAACATCAAACTTTTGAGGATTATTTTTGCTAATATTTAATGTGCCGATTAATATATTGTTATTATAAATACTTACCGGGAATGATGTAGCCCGGTTGGTGGATAAATATAATTTTTGATTTGGATTAGGATTTCCGGTTCTATCTATCATAGGGGCAAACCAGTGTTCTCTGTCTAACTGAGCAAAAGTTGACATGAAAACACAAAATATAAAGAGAAAGGATAGAATTTTATTCATTTAATATTAGCTTTTAACGCAAATTTAATAATAAAAAGCAGTAACGTGTTGAAAAATAATAAAAAAGCCGCGATGTTAAATCGTGGCTTTTTAGAAATTACTTAGAGGTATTATTCTCTGTTTTTGACTAAGATCCAACCGGAGAATTTTATTGGGGTTTGTCTTTTGTTGGATTCGTTCCAACTGATGTCGAACCAATAATTTCCTGTAGAGACTCTTTTGCTCCCATTAGTCGTTCCATTCCATTTATATCCGTTACTTTTATCCCCTTGGTGGATTTTAGCGCCATACCTATCATAGATATTAAATGTCATGTTGGGTTTATATGATAATGATGAGTAATCAATAATATCATTAATTCCATCGTCATTAGGAGTAATTACATTGACTAGGTTAGGGATTGTTATGCTTACGCTAATAGGGAGACAATTATAAGTGTCTTTTATATAAACCGTAATATCCCCCCGAGGGATATCCGAAAATACATTAGAATCCTGCCAGTTAATATTATCTATCGAATATTTATAAGGAGGTGTTCCGCCATTAGCATATACAGTAACAGTGTTGCTTGTAATATCAATATTTGAAATTACAGGCTGTTCAGATGCATATACGTTTACGGTCTGTGTAGTGACACACTCTCCGGTTTTTAATTTGACCCAATAAGTTCCTACTCCGACATTGGTAATAGTTTGCGTTGAAGCTCCTGTACTCCATTCGTAAGAGTTGAATCCGGGACCTGCGTCAAGAGTAGTTTTGTCTTCCATACAAATAATTTTATCAACCAATACGGTAGATTTTATAGGTGCTAAAACAATAAGTGTTACTTCGACAACTTTATAACACCCGTTTGCATTAGTTACTTTTATATATACTACTCCATTAGGGGCGATATAGGCGATAGGATTGATAATTTCATTCGTTCCGTTGACTGCATCAGTAGGAGAAGGATAGTATTTTTTAGTTACTCCGGTTTGTGATGTTACTGCTGCTGCTGTCAGGTTAAATAAGCCTGTAGTAGGATTCTGCTCAAGAAAACAAGTTCGTAGTGTAGCATTATTGACAACCGGAGTTGCGGAAACTGTCAAGTTTAAAGATACTTGTTCACAATCAATGAACTCCGGAGCATTGCCGCAAAATTTATAAACAATTGTATCAGGACCAAAATATCCAAAATTAGGAATATAGGTTATTACTCCTGTTACTGGATCAATCGTTGCTGTACCATTAGCAGGTGGAGTAACAATGGTTACTGTTCCTGGTACATATATTTGGGTAGAGTTGGTGAATTCAGGAACAATGGCTTGATAGCCTTCGCAAATGGTCATTGTTTTAGTAGATTGCTCAAGACATGAGAATACTTTATATACAGGAGTTATTGCTGGTGGGCAGCTTCCTACAGTAATTCTTACAGTGTAGTTTCCTGCCTGAGTAGGAGTATAAGAATTGCTTGTTGCTCCCGGAATAGGATTTCCGTTTAATGACCATTGATAGGTTTCAAAACTGTCATCAACTTCTAATATTATCCCGGGAATGCAATCCCCGGTTTGTTTAGCGATTACCGGTATGGAGGAGAATCCTGCGAAGTATCCTCCATAACCGGCTGTACTGTATCCACCATTAATTCCGGCGGTAACGGCTTTAGTAGAAGTGATGGTTACATTTCCTGTTATTCCTTGTATTGCATAAGTTACCCATTGTGTGTTTCCTGTGAGAGGAAATGGACCCTGCGCTGCAGTGGGAGCCATCCCGTTGACCGTTACTGCAGCACCTGCTTCGGTTAAAATATTTAATTTTAAATTAACATTACCATTGTAGCTAGGCATTTCATGGATTTTTCCAATTTCATCAATTTTCCTTGGTAAAAAGCAGTTTAATGGTGGAATGTAATTATAGCCTCCGGTATTATTAGCGCTGCCAGCTCCTATTAATTGGTATAAGTATACATTTTTTGTAGTACGAATATAAATGTTTGAATGTCCTCCGGCTTGTGTGGCGTAAGCGTTAGCCATAATTCTATAATAATCTCCCTCGTTAATAGTTGCTACAGGGGTTGTACCTGCATTCAGATATATTTCAGTATTATTTTCTGTAGCGATAATGATTCCACCTTCCATATTGTCACCGCTGGTAGAAATGCTTTTTACCATCGCAAACTCATTCCCCAAACGCTCTAATGGTACAGACTGGTCCATAATAAGGTCCGATCCATCCGCATATGCTGCGGTGGCATAGAACCCATTTGAATTACCATTAGTAACTGATACAGGTTTGTCGGAAACTATTTTTGCTCCTATAAAACCGGTTTGGTTGGGCACTGTATTGCCAAGACCAGCCAGGATGTAAGACTGTCCTTTATTCAGGGTTGTTGTAAGTGATAGAGGAGGAGATGTATTGTTAATAAACTGGATGTTGGGGTCATATCCTGAAATCGTAACCGTAGTATTGTCTTCTGTAGCCATAATTCCGGTAGTGAAATTATTGGAGATTGAGCTAACGGTCATAGGGGTAGCAGCTGCATAAAATTGGGTTCCGATTCCGGCCTTGCCTTTAGAAGTGATAATTTCTCCGTGGGAGATATTGTATATTCTTAAAGTTGCAAAATAAGGTTTATCCCCTTTGGTGTAAACTCCAAGATTAGTAGGCACCAAAGCGCTTGAAGAACTTGTTGTTCTTATATATTGTGCGCCCAACATAAATGTCTGCGGATTACTTTTACTAATGGTTACTGTTCCGATAACTGTATTATTGCTATAAATTTTTATTTCAAACGGGGTTACTGAATCTGTAGAGAAATATAATCCGTGTGTATAATTTGTAGGGGAGCTTGAGGAACTGTCAAAATAAGGAGCGAACCAATGATCTGTGTCTCGCTGTGCGAATGTTGTATGAAATGAAAATAAAAATAGGAATAAATAAAGTAGAGATTTTTTCATGGATATGGGAATTAGTTTATTATAAAAGTAATATATTATTTGATATATTGTAGTGTGTTTTCTTAAAATATATAATAAAATAATATATGTAAGCCAGGACTCTAGAGTCCTGGCTTACATATATTACAATTCAATATTAATCTCTATTTTTCACTAAAATCCAACCGGTGTATTTTATTGGTGTTTTTTGTTTATTGGGCTCATTCCAGTTAATGTGATACCAGTAAGTTCCTGTTGAAACTTTCTTGCCGAAATGTTTACCATCCCAACGGTAGTTGTTGAACCTATCTCCGGTAAATATTTTATTACCATATCGATCATAGATTACAAATACGAGATTTTCTTTATAAGATAATTCGATGTAATCAATATAATCATTAACATTGTCTCCGTTAGGAGTTATAGCATTAATAAGATTAGGAACTGTAATTTCTACAGAAACTGGTGTACAATTATTAGCATCTTTAACGTATAAGGTATGTTGCCCTCTTGAAAGGTTGGTAAAGACGTTGGAATCTTGCCAATTTACTGTTCCATCGACAGAATATTGATAAGGTGGTGTTCCTCCGTTTACAATTACTGTTGCATTGTTATTGGAGATTTCAATCTGAGTAATAACAGGATCTTGTGTTTTAAGTACTTTTACAATTTGAGTAACGAAACACCCATCCTTTCCAAGAATAACAACATATTCTCCGACCCCAACACCTTCAATAGCTGAGGTTGTTGCTCCTGTATTCCACTGGTAAGAATCGTAGCCCGGACCTGCATCCAGATTGGTTCTTGAATTGATACAAATGTATTTGTCAACGAGGGTCGGCGATTTTTTAATAGGTTTTGCAATTAATGTAATTTTAGCAATGCCGGTACATCCTTCACTGCTGGTTATTTTTACGTAAACAAAACCTCCTGTGGAACCATAATTTTCAGGGTTTGTAATTTCATTGGTATTTGCATTAAGATCAGCCAGAGTTGGATAAAATTTCTTAATAACGGTAGTAAGATCAATAACATTGGCAGTCCTTAAATCGAAATAAGCTTTGTCTTCATATTGACAGGCTTCTAATGTGGCATCTTTTACGATAAAAGGAACCACTGTTAAATGTAAAGTCACTGTTTCGCAGTCAATAAATTCAGGAGCATTTCCGCAGAATGTATAAACTATAGTATCAGGACCTAAATATCCGGGAGTTGGATTGTAAGTAATTACACCTGTTGCCGGATTTAAAACAGCTGTTCCATGCGAAGGATTTGTTAAAATACTTACCGTACTTGGAACAGGAGTTTGAGTTGAACTGGAAAAAGCAGGGGTTATGATTTTTGTGGCACAAGCATTAATGTTGCTTGTTGTATTTTTCATGCAGTTGAAAACTTTATAGACGGGTGTTGTCACAGGAGGGCAGCCTCCCATTGTAACTTTTACAGTATAATTTCCTGCTTGTGTAGGTGTGTAAGTATTACTTGTGGCGCCTGGAATAGCAACTCCATTTAAGTACCATTGATAAGTTTCGTATCCGTCATCTACTTCTAAAACAATACCGGGTACACACTCTCCTGTTTTTTTAGCAATTACAGGGATAGATGAAAATCCGGCAAAATACCCTCCGTATCCGGCTGTATTGTATCCTCCGTTGATTCCGGCAGTAACAGCTTTTGTAGAAGTGATGGTTACATTTCCTGAGATTCCTTCGATGGCATAGGTTTGCCATAAAGTATTTCCTGTTAGGGGATAAGGTCCCTGTGCTGGGGTGGGGGCAACTCCATTGACAAGAACCGTGGCACCTGTCTCAGTCAAAATATTTAATTTTAATGTGATAGCATTAGTCACGTTAGGCATTTGGTTGATATTGCCAATTTCATCAATTTTTCTGGGTAGGAAACAGTTGAGGGGTGGTATATAATTATACCCGCATGTTGCGTTACTATCATCAACAGCTACAAATTGATATAAATAAACATTTTTTGATGTTGAAATAAACATATTGGAGTGAGTTCCGGCACCGGTTTGTGTTACATAGCTCGTCTCATTAATTCTATACCATTGTCCTGCATTGATTGTTGCTATGGCAGTGCTCGCACCATTTAAAAATATATCAGTATTGTCTTCTGTTGCAATAATAATTCCTCCTTCCATATTTTCATTTGGGACAGTAGATCTGGTTTTCACCATGGCAAATGTATTACCAAGTCTTTCCACAGGGACAGACTGATCGAGAATAGGATCTGAACCCATAGATCCAAGCATTCCAAAATTTCCGTTACAACTTCCGTTAGTAAGAGATACCGGTTTGTCTGCTACGACTTTGGCTCCGATAAATCCTGTTAAATTGGCGCTGGTATTTCCAGAACCTGCGAATAAAAAAGATTGTCCTTTATTTAAGGTGAAAGTATGAGAAGTTCCTCCGGCTGTCCCACCGAAAAATGTTACAGATGCATTATTCCACGATACAGTAACGGTGGTATTATCCTCAGTCGCTAGAATTCCTGCTGTAAAATTATATAAAGAACTGGTTGAGGTATTCGGACTTGATGCTACAAAGAAATTCTTTCCAATACCTGCCTTTCCTTTACTGGTAATAATTTCACCATGGGCATACTGGGCCAGTCTTAAACTGCAGTAAAAAGGTTTGTCTCCTTTAAGATATAATCCTTTATTAATAACTTTAAAACCATCGGCTGCTGTAGAAGCAGATATCAGGTTATTGTTGGTAAGAGTATAAACTTGTGGGCTTCCTTTACTGACGGTAACAGTAATGAGCAAAGCATTATCACTGTAAATCTTAACTTCAAATGGAATAGTAGAATCTGTAGATAAGTACAAGGCGTTGGTGAAGCCTCCGACAGTATCGTAATAAGGAGCGATCCAGTGTTCAGTATCTCTTTGCGCGAAAAGTGTATTAATTGTAAAAAAAACTAATACTAAACTAAGTAGAAATTTTTTCATAAGATGGAATATGGAATTAGGATTTCTACAAATTTAAAATAATATTTGATATATTTTTAATAAATTATAAGTAAAAAGAAAAAAAACATTCTCGATTATTTACGAATATGTGTTCATTGTATGGAATTTGAAAGTGTATATCGATTTCATTTATTTAATCTGTATTACGATACTGATACACAAAAAATCCCACTGAAAGCTCAGTGGGATTTTTTATTTATTTTGTAGAGAAAAATTAGCTTAAGCTAACTCTTACAAATCCTGTTACTTTTAGGTCTGCATTTACAGATTTTACGTAATCAGCAACTGAGATACTAGAATCTTTAATGAAATCCTGGTGTACCAAAGTGTTGTCTTTGTAGAATCTCTGCATTTTACCTTTCAAGATATTGTCGATAATGTTTGCAGGCTTACCTTCTTCAGTAAGTTTGTGTCTTTCGATCTCTAATTCTTTGTCGATAGTTTCTTGAGAAACTCGAGTTTCATCAAGAGCGATTGGGTTCATCGCAGCAGCTTGCATAGAAACAGCTTTAGCAACTTCATCAGACCCTTCTACTTTTGCAGAAAGCGAAGTGATCGCAGCGATTTTGTTTCCAGCGTGGATATAAGCTCCTAGGAATGGTCCTTCAATTCTTTCGAAAGATCCGATTTCAATTTTTTCACCGATAACACCTGTCTGCTCAATCAATTTCTCAGCAACGGTCATTCCGTGGAAATCTGTAGCTAATAATTCTTCTTTAGTAGCTGCAAAAATAGCCATTTCAGCTAGTTCATAAGCTAATTCAATGAAATCTTCATTTTTAGCAACGAAGTCAGTCTCACAGTTTAAAGAAATAACAACACCTAAAGTGTTATCTTCATTTACTCTTGCAATAACAGCTCCTTCAGCAGATTCTCTGTCAGCTCTGTTAGCAGCAACTTTTTGTCCTTTTTTTCTAAGGATATCTACTGCTTTTTCGAAGTCTCCTTCAGCTTCAACTAAAGCTTTTTTGCAGTCCATCATACCTGCACCTGTTTGGTTTCTCAATTTTGCTACGTCCGCAGCAGCTGGTGTATAAGACATAATATCTATTATTTTTTTTATTAAGAATTAGTTTTGATTTTTTAGTTTATTTTTGAGCACTGCAAAGATAATGATTTTAATGACAAACTAAAAATTGACTTTTCACGTTATTTATTTGTTAATAATTTTAAAATGATTACTTAATGAAAAAAATATTTCTCCTTATATTTTTATGCATTTTTACACTTGGTTTTTCTCAGAAAAAGAAAAGAACTAAATCTAAAGCTGTTGTAGAAAAAGAAACTTTAATTATATACACTGAACAAGATGCTGAAAGTACAAAAGAAGCGAGAATTATTGCAGGATTTCTGAAACAGAATCCTAATCATGCTAAAACAAATTATTTTAAAAGAAAGCTGATTGAAATAATTATGGCAGACAATTCACCGGAAGCGAAGCCTACTATTAAACCTATCAGTAAGGAAAAAATTGAAAAAATTGTTAAAAATAATGAGCTTAATAGTGGTAGAACAATAGCAGCAAATTCATCATCAACATCTTCCGCTGAAAAGAAAGTCAACTATTCAAGTGTTAGCAAAAATATAAGTACAAGTGCAAGTAAAAGTGCCGGTCCGAGTGAAGAAAATAAAAAAACGGCGGCTATGCTTACTCATCTCTTTAGTAATGACCCTAGTTTAACCGAAGCCTATGTTAATATTAAGAATAGGTCTAATTGTAATCTGATTGTAAAAATCAGCGGAAAAAAATATTATAATCTGAACGTACCTGCAAAAGGGCAAAATTTTATTTTAATAGACAAAGGAGAGTATGTTGTAACAACAATGGTTTGTGATGCAAAGTATTCTTCAATTAAAAGAATTAGTAAGGATATTGAATTAGAACTGAATATTGCTGATTAATCAATCAAAAGAAATAAGTATCATAGAAAAATAAAAAGGTTAAGAAATTTCTTAACCTTTTTATTTTTATCCTTTAAATTGACCCATTGCAATGAATTTTTCTTGTCTTTGGGTTTCAAGTTCTTGTCCTGTGAATTTTGCAAAAGCTTTGATATTCTGTAAAATTGAGCTTTTCAAATTTAGATAAGTTGTTTCAGGGTCATAATGTGCTCCTCCTAGTGGCTCTTCGATAATTCCATCAATGAATTTCTCTCTTAAAGCATCCTTTGGAGTAAGGTTTAATGCGTTTGCAGCATCTTCTTTGTGATCCCAGTTTCTCCATAAAATAGATGAACAACTTTCAGGTGCAATTACCGTATACCATGTGTTTTCCAACATATATACTTTATTTCCAACTCCTATTCCTAAAGCTCCACCACTGGCTCCTTCTCCAATGATATAAGTGAAAATAGGCGTTTTAAGCTGAACCATCTCAAAAATGTTTCTGGCGATAGCCTCACCCTGTCCTCTTTCTTCAGCTTCCAATCCAGGATATGCTCCCGGTGTATCTACTAAAGTAATTACAGGAATGTGGAATTTTTCAGCAAGCTTCATTAGTCTTAAAGCTTTTCTGTATCCTTCAGGATTGGGCATTCCAAATCTTCTGTGCTGCCTTTCCTTGGTTGTTCTTCCTTTTTGAGTACCTATGATCATTACTTTATGACCGTCAAGGGTTGCTAAACCTCCAACCATTGCCGGATCATCAGCAAAATTTCTATCTCCATGAAGTTCCAGGAAACTCCCTTTATCTGCAATACCTTTGATATGATCTAAAGCATAAGGGCGATCAGGATGACGAGATAGTTGTACTCTTTGCCATGGGGTAAGATTTCCATAGATTTCTTTTTTCTTATCTATGATCTTATCCTCAATTTGGCTACATGCTAACTTTACATCAACACCACTTTCTTCTCCTACTAAAGAACATGTTTGGTATTGATCCATTAATTCTTTTATAGGAAGTTCGAAATTTAAATATTCCATTCTTGAAGTAAATTATATCGTTCAAATTTATGAAAAATTATGAAACTCTATTTAAAATTATTGATAGCATTGTTTATTCTGGCTGTACTTTCTTCTTTTCCAAGGAGTTCCAGGATATCAGGGACATCAGGTCCCTTCAATTCTCCCACTAAAGCAAGACGGAGTGGCATCATTACTTTACCCATTCCTAATCCTTTATTTTCAGCAAAATCATGAACGGTTTGCTTCAGTGTTTCAGCATTAAATGTTTCGCTTTTTGCTAAAACATCTGATAGTTCATTCAATATGGTTGAAGTTTCCTCATTCCACGCTTTTTTTGACGCTTTTTCATCATAAGAAGTAGGAGCCTCAAAGAAAAACTTGCCGTTTTCGTAAATGTCTTTTGGAAAAGTAGCTCTTTCTTTCATAAGATGAATAATTTTAATTAATTTCTCATCTGAAACATTTGAAAGATTAAGATCAGTGTTTTTCAAAATCTGAAGAAGCTCGTTATCAGATTTCAATTGTATATACTGATGGTTAAACCATTCCGCTTTTTCTTTACTGAATCTTGCTCCTGCCTTATGCACTTTATGAAGATCAAATTCTTTAATCATATCTTCTAAAGGAAGGATTTCTTTATCATCTGCAGGTGACCAGCCAAGCAAGGCAACCATATTAATGAAGGCATCCGGAAGGTATCCGTTTTCTCTGTACCCTTTAGAAATATTTCCGGTTTCAGGATCCTTAAAATCTAATGGAAATACAGGGAACCCAAATTTGTCGCCATCTCTTTTGCTTAATTTTCCTTTGCCTTCAGGCTTTAAAATTAAAGAAAGGTGAGCAAACTGTGGAGCATCCCATTGCATTGCTTCATATAAAAGGGTATGTAAACCTAAAGAAGGTAGCCATTCTTCCCCACGGATAACATGGGTTATTTCCATTTCGTGGTCATCAATAACATTGGCAAAATGGTAAGTTGGCATTCCATCGTTTTTAACAAGAACTTTATCATCTAAAGTATTGGTATTTACAGAAGACTTTCCACGAATAATATCTTCGAGGTTTAATATTCTGTCAACAGGCATTTTAAACCTTACCACATAAGGGGTCTTTTCATCCAATAATTTTTGAACTTCCTCTTCAGAAAGAGCTAAGCTGTTTCTAAGACGGTTTCTTGTTTTATTATCATAAGAAAAAACATCTCCCTTAGCTTCATACTCTGCGCGGATTGCATCAAGTTCTTCAGGAGTATCAAAAGCAATGTAAGCGTAATCCGTTTTTAAGATTAGCTCTGTATATTTATCATAAATGGCTCTTCTTTCAGATTGTCTGTAAGGAGCATGTTTCCCTCCTTTTTTAGGGCTTTCATCGGGAATGATTCCGCACCATTCTAAAGCTTCTTCAATATATTCTTCTGCTCCTTCAACATATCTTGCAGTGTCTGTATCTTCAATTCTTAATACAAATTCACCGCCTTGGTTTTTAGCAAAAAGATAATCATATAATGCGGTTCTTACACCTCCCAAATGCAAAGGTCCGGTAGGACTTGGAGCAAAACGTACTCTTACTTTCTCCATTTTCAATTTTAATTTTGTGCAAATTTACTTAAACGAATTGAGGTGACATTAAATAAAATAGACCTTTTATAGAGATGCTTGAGATTGTATGTAATAATTCGTTCAAAAATTAGTTTAAAAGTGAGTTAATTGTATAAAAATTTTTCTCAATTTTTTATTTTAATTCAATCATTAGAGATAGTAATATTCTTTATTGTAGCTGTTTTTACAGCTATAAAAAATCTATATTTTGTGATTTATGTCATTTGATTATTTTTTCTTTACATAATGATGAATCCTATTTTTGCAGAAATTTTTAATAATTATGAAAAAACAGATTTTATTTTGTTTGAGTGTCATTTTGATGCTTTTTTTAGCTTCATGTTCAACGGAAGAACTTACTAATGAAGCAACACCTGAAAGTTTAAACCGCTTAAATCGTACAGCCACTGCAAGGTCAGCAGGAGATGGTGAATATGATGTCCTAGGGCATGGTTTTAATGCTGCCGGAGAGTATGCAAATGCCAATTCAGCAGGATTTCAAATTATTGATATTGCCAGATTTAAAGTAGAACAAGCCGCGAGATTAGTCACAGACAATACATTCGCGCAGGAATATGTTGAAGAATATGGTGAAAATGCAGAATCTTATTCTAAAATGGTTTCTACTAAAGTGGGGGTGACTGCTGGAATACCATTATTTAAAAAAACGCTTTCAGTTGCCTTTAATACCTCAATTACCAATACTAATAAATTTGATGCGAAATATATTTATGGAAGCTATAATTTAACTATTAAGCAGAGAAGATTCAGAATCAATGCAACAGCTGCTGCTTTGTCAAATTACTTAACTCCAGAGTTTACACAGGACTTACAAAATAAGACTCCACAACAGATTGTTAATGACTATGGAACCCATGTATTGGTAGACATCTATACCGGAGCAAAAATGGATATTTTATTTCAGTCTGAAACGACGAATAGAAATAAAGAACATGCTGCTAGGGTAGGGGTTAAAGCAGGAATGAAAAGTATATTTGATGTAGATGTTACAAATGATGTTAATACTTCAAGTTCTAATCAAAATTTTTCTAAAAAGTTATCATATAAAACAAGAGGTGGAGACCCTTCAAAAGGTTTGATGAATGAATTAAACCTTGATCAGAATAACCCGAAAATCAATATTGCAAATTGGCAAAATAGTTCTACGCCTAATAACTCTGTTTTAGTGGATTTCGGTCCTAATGGGTTGATATTAATTTATGATTTGGTAAAAGATGCTGCTAAAAAGGCTCAACTTAAAGCTTATGTGGATCAATATCTAATTGATAATAGAGTTACTATCGAATATAAGAATACCCCCAATTTAGTCAACGGAAATTTTGTACGAAACCCTAGTACTGATGAAGTATTTTTTATGTTTGAAAATGAATTGAGATATATTCAGAGTCCAGATACACTTTTTGGTTTATTTAATATTAGGAACTCGGATATTTTTAATGTTAGCTCAAGTGATCTCTCAACAGTGAAAAAGGGTAAAGATTTGACTCCTGATAATGATCTTAAACAAGATAATAATACACTTAAGATCTATATGAGAGAAGGAAATACTTTGAGATGGATCCCTAATTCCACCATCTATAATAAATATAGATTTAATAATAATGCTGTTCGTAAAATTAATGGAACATCAGGATATATAATAGGAGCAGATATCCAATAGTATTAAAATAAAAAATAGAAGGGAGATGAAGTGTTAAACTTCATCTCCCTTTTTTATACTATCGTTTTGTTTTTATAGATGATAGGTAAATTGAGTGAAAAACTAAAAAAGAAAAGGACTAACTACTTGTTTTTTAATAACAAAAGTTTAAAAAACAAAATAGGATTGCTGTACTTTATTTTATATTTTTCCTTTTTCCATTCCAGCTTTAATACTTCTTTTTCATGTTCTGATTGGGTGTCTGATATGAGGATCTCATATTTGAAATGGATGAGCTTTAGTTGATATTTTTTATAAAGCTCTTTATCTGCTTTGATATAGTCGATGTATTTATTGGTAACTTTTTCATAAGAGCCCTTCATCAACTTCCAGTTTCTTGATAGGCTGGTAGAAAGGATTCTATAATAAAACAATTTTTTATCAATAAACCCAACTTTGAACCCCTTAGAAGTCAAACGCAGGTTCATGTCCCAGTCTTCTGTATTGATATTTTCATCAAAAGGAAACTCTGTCAGCAGCTCTTTTTTTACAAAGGTTCCGACATTGGCGGTCTTATTTTCCGAGACATTTTCATGGAAAAAATTACTGAGATTTTGAATGATATAATTCTTTTCTTTCAGAGTATAAACATCTGTCGTTTTATCCTCGTCCTGATAGTATTTATACCCATCCGTAAGGATAATATCAGCAGAGTTTTTTGTTAAGAAATTTATTTTCTCTATTAGATTATCTTCCGTATACCAATCGTCTCCGGACAAGATGGAAATGTATTCTCCTGAAGCATGTGAGACCAGGATGTTTATATTTTTTGATATTCCAAAGCTTTCGGAATTCTGTATAAGCTTATATCTGATTTTAGAGTGAGAAAGAACATTTTCTGCAATTTCAAAAGTTCTATCTTTTGAAGCATTATCTAAAAGTATGATTTCATAATTCGAATAAGTTTGGGAAATAGCAGATAAACAAGCCTGCTCTATGAATTTTTCATGATTCATAGTAATGATTATGATGCTTATAAAAGGCTGGTTGCTCATTACTCGAAACTATTTATTGCATGGATAATATAATCTACAGATTTCTCCTCTAAAACCGGACTGATTGGAAGGCTTAGCACCTCATTGCTCAAAAGTTCTGTAACAGGGAATTTTAAATGGTTGTATTCCGGGTAACATTTTTGCAGATGCGGAGGAATAGGGTAATGAATAAGTGTCTGAATCCCCTTTTCTAATAGATATTTTTGAAGGCGATCCCTTTTAGTACTTCTTATGACATATAAATGCCATACGTGTTCCGTATCATTTTTATGAACTTGGGGTAAAATTATTTTAGGATTATTGATTTCACGAGTATACCGTTCAGCTATCTTTCTTCTGTTGCTATTTTCCTGATCAATGTATTTCAGTTTTATATTAAGAACCCCTGCTTGGATTTCATCTAGTCTGGAATTGAGGCCTTTATACAGATTAACGTATTTTTCATTGGAGCCATAGTTGGCAACTGCTCTTATGGCTGCTGCAAGTTCATCATCGTTAGTAGAAACAGCACCACCATCTCCTAAAGCTCCAAGATTTTTACCAGGATAAAAACTAAACCCTGCCGCATCACCCAGATTCCCTGTCTTAATATTGTTATATACAGCTCCAATAGCTTGCGCGTTATCTTCAATTAATTTTAGATTATGTTTTTTTATAAGTTCTGAAAGCTGTTCATTATACGCTACTTTACCATACAAATGAACAGTCATTATGCCTTTTGTACGAGAAGTAATAAGACTTTCCAATTCATTTATATTAATATTCTGGTTGTTAATATCAGGTTCTGCAAAAATAGGAATGAGGTTATTATCTGTAATTGCTAAAACAGAGGCGATATAAGTGTTGGCAGGAACAATGATCTCGTCACCTTCCTGAAAGATACCTAGCTCTATATATCCTCTTATGATTAATCGTAAAGCATCTAATCCATTAGCAACTCCAATGATGTGTTTTACACCAATGTAATTGGCTAAATTTTTTTCAAAAAGTTTTGTTTCTTCACCCTGAAGATACCAGCCACTTTGAAAAGTCTTTAGCAGACTGCTTTGAATCTCATCCTGGTGAAGCATATTTATTTTTTGTAATTCGAGAAACTTAATTTCCATAAATAGTAAAATATTTAGTCTTTTTAATTATTTTTTTTTGCTTGATCAATTCCAATGTAATTGAACTTTTATAAAAACCTTCTTTGTAATAAGATTGTGAATTATCTACTGCTATTACATTGGTTTTTAGTTTAGATAAATCCTGTTTCCAGTTGGGATATTCAACATCCATTTCCCATGATGCCCGGTTGGGAAAACTTGTATTAATAATATCAAGAATAGGTGAGCCAGGTAAAAAGATAACATGTTTATAGATCTTATTTATCTCCTCTGCTTCAGTCACATATTGATATTCATGTTCTGAAATCCATAAGCCTGAAATTGATTTAACGTTATTACTGAAAATATATTTTGAATTTATTAAACTATCTGATAGGTAGGTATATTTAATTCTAAATAATAAAAAAGAAGTCAAAGCCAGGCCCCATAAAAGTAAGAAAAATTGTTTCCTTTTTTCGATGAATTTATAAAGAAAAATGAATATAAAGAAAATAGGAGTATTGTATCCCCAGGAAATCGAAGAAGACCAGCCTAAAAATAAGAGCAGGAAAATAAAAGTGTTCCTGGGTTCATATTTTAAAAATAATACAACCATAATTAAGAATAATGAATGGATGCCGGAATATGTACCCTGATTAAAAAATGGAAATACGAGTAGAACCGGGAATGTAATCAGTAATAATGTCTCAATATATTTTTTATTAATTTTTATAAAGTAGAGTAAAAGTAGGATTAGAATAAAAATTATTGTTTTGATATTTTTATCAAAGAAATAGATTGCAATACTGTTCTCATAGAAGCCTGAAGAGGCAGAAGAATTGAAAATCTGATTAAAAAATATTTTAAAATTATCAATAATGTGGTATTGAAATAAAACGATAATTAGAAAAACAATGGATGGAATAGAAATGTAAAAATCCTTTTTATCAAATGTGAACTTTCGACTTAGATCTCTTAATATAATCAGTCCCATTGCAAGTCCGAAAATAAAAAAGGACTGTTTGGTAAAAGATGCAAAAATGATAAAAATAAGAGTGCTTAAATACCATTTCTTTTTATAAAAAAATAGGGAGACTATTGAAAAGAATATCCCATCAATAGTATGCCAAGGCATGATGGGAAAGGTATGAAGAAAACAAATTAGTAAAAAAACAGTTACCTGAAGGGAACTTCTATTAAAGATTATTTTCTGTATTAAATAGCATATAATAAAGCTTTGGACGATAACTAATATTCGGGAAATTAAGATTAGGTATTCAGATGTCAGAGGAAGGGCTTTTAACAAATAATCCCAAAAAACGATACTAAAGAAAGGCCTCACATAATCGAAATCTTTGTAAATGATCTGCCCTGATTTTATTCTACTCACCATAGAAAGCTGAAAACCTAAATCATACTGATTGATCGAGTATAATGAAATGAAAATAAGATACATCAACGAAAGAATCAGCATCCCGTTAGCATATTGCTTTCTATAGCTTTCTAATGATAAAGTTATGGATTTATACATTTCTTTATTTGCAGATGCGTTACAAGATTGTAAGCTTTTGCCAATCTTTGTATAATGAAATATTTAATTAATACTTTTTGCTTTTTTCGCAGGGTTCCCAAACCATGTTTCTCCTGCCGGTATATCTTTTGTTACAACACTTCCTGCTCCTATAACTGCATTTTCATGAATCGTTATTCCCGGAAGTATTGTTGCATTGGCTCCAATAGAAGCTCCTTTTTTAACAATGGTTTTTAATAAGATAAAATCTTTATTTTTTGAAACAGGATGTTTGTCATTGGTAAAAGTTACATTGGGACCTATAAACACATCATCTTCAATGGAGATTCCATCCCATATCTGTACACCAGGTTTTATAGTCACATTATTTCCTATAAAAACGTCATTTTCTATAAAGACATTATAATTGATATTACAGTTTTTACCAATTACAGCCTGGGCAAGTACAACGCAGTGTTGCCATATCATCGTGTTTTCTCCAATTGAGTTGCTTAAAACTTCTGCAGTAGGATGTATCTTTATCATAAATTTAATAATTGGTTCAACTGATTTGAAAAAGTTTCAATATCCAAATGATAGTTTTCATGAAAATCCTCACTTGTCTGAGGGTAAATATAAAAATATAAATCAAACTGCATTTCTTTTGCTAATGTGGAGAATACAGAAAAGTCTCCCCATACAGAGCTCAGCCAAATTAACCCTTTAGCATTTGGGTTTACAAAAAGAATATTAGTCCAGGCTGCACCACTTGGCCCAATAATATAATCTGCTTTATTGATTAAGAATATTTGTTCATGAATATTAAGCTCTTCAAAAAAGACCTCTTCAAAGCCAAATTTTTTAGCCTCTTCAAAAATTTCTTCTTCATTGTATTTCCTAAATTTGGATTTTCTTGAAATAAAAATTTTCTTTATGGGCTTTATTTCTACCCGGTTAATATCCAGATTCTCAAAACATGTATTTCGAAGATACTGTAAAGACTTTTTTGAAAATTTGGTAAAGCCAGCTTCATACTTTTCACTAGGTAGAATATTAGGTATTGTATAGTTCGGACTAGTGATATGCCATAATTTTTTAAAGTGATAATAATTTTCGTTGTTTAGAAATAATACTTTATAATCTTTTACAAAGAATGATAAGAGTTCCTTTAGATTCTCAATATTTTGAATTCCTTCATCTACAACAATTAACTTGTTTTTAGCTTCAGGAATATATGAGAAAAATTCTGTTTTAGAAAGAATCTCAGTAAAAAAATGATAGTAATTAAATGTAAACGTACCTCCTAAAAAAATAGCTTCGGAATCATAATATATACTTTTATGATTTTTAACTTTTGCCAGAGTTATTGCATGTTGAAGTAAATTAGATGTATTGTATACATAATGAATTCTATCATCATCATGCCATTTTTCATAAAAAATTTTTTCTTTTTTTATGTCCAGAAAATAGGTAGAATTGGGAATACAATATAAATCTTTAAGCCCTAAAATTTCAATTGTATTTAAAGGAGTTTTTATAGACTTTTGTGGATTAAGAAATGTTCTGGGTAAAAATATTTCAACTTCTTTCTTCTCTTGTACTTCAATCCTATCTGTAAAATATTCAGAGGGAAGAGACTCCAGAGGTATAAAGTCGGTTACTAATCTTTTTGCTTTTCTGAAAAAAGACTTGAAATAATATTTTTTTCTTAATGAAGAAAGTTGTTTTTCTAGGTTTTCAATTGGTTTCCTTACGTCCATATCCTAAAAATTCAGAATATTCTCTAATATAATCTTTTTCATCATACTCAATACTTGCGACACACACCTGCACTGCATTATGGCTATATTTCATATCTCTCCAGCACATTTTAGGAATATAAAGCCCCATATTCGGTCTATCTAAAACAAATGTTTCTTTTTTTCCAGAAAGTAGCTCAGTTGTTACTTCTATTTTTCCTGAAACAGCAATAAGAATTTGCTGGAGGTCAAAATGAGAATGCCCTCCTCTCTCTACTTCTTCCGGCGTAAAGTAGGTCCAATATATTCTCTTTGGAACAAACGGAAGGTTTTCATTTTCTGCTACCGAGATGTATCCTAAAGCTGGAGCTCCAATTTTTGGAAACTCTATCAGGAAAGGCAATGTATAATCTGTCATATAATTTCTTTATAATAATCAATGGTTTTCGTAACCATTTTATCAATACAAAATTCAGTTTCTATTAATGTTCTGGCATTGAATGATATGGTGTTTTTTAGATTGTTATCTTCGAAAAGAAGACTTATTTTTTCATGAAAATTATCTTCATTAGCAATAAGTCCATTCACTGAATCTTTTATAATTTCTTTAAAAGAGTCTATCTCAGAACATATCACAGGCTTTTGTATAGCCATTACTTCCAGCAAAGATAAACTAAAATTTTCACCTTTTGAAGGAAAACAAACGACTTCAGCTTTATTAATAAGTTCTACAATTTCCTGACTGCTCTTATTTCCATAGAATGTGATTGAGTTTTCTATGTCTGAACTCCTGATATTTTGTGAGATGGTCGCTGGATAGTGATTAGGGTTTCCTATAAAGTGTAACGTAGCTTCAGGATATCTCTCTTTTATTTTAATAAATGAATTGAGAAGAGTGTCGGCTCCTTTTTCATAAGATACATTACCTAGAAAAAAAATAGACTTAGGTAGTAACGTAGTATTTTGAATAGGTGCGTAAAACTTTTCGTCAACACCATTATAAATCAATTTAGGATTCTGAATTTGAAAAAGATTTTTGTTGATTTTTTCATTGTATTGTGAGATGGTAATAATATTTTTAGAAATATTAAAAGCTAGTTTTTCACAATAGATTCTTCCTTTAGATACATTTTTGTAACCAAAATATGTTTTTAGAACATTCCATGAACCATGGCATCTGATTGCATAAGGAATTTGAGTAGGAATAGAAAGTGCCATACCTTCAAAATCGTGCGTTTCAGCTACGTCAAAATGATAATTGTTCTTTTGACTCCAGTTCTTTATTCTTTTAGAAATTATTTCTTTTTCCAGTTTATATAGATTGAAATGCCAGCTTTTTAAAAAGCTGAATCGACCTGTAAAAGATCTTAAAAGTTCGAGAAAAGGATTTGCTTTGAAAATATCTTTAATCGAATGGATCTTTACCCCTTCCTCTTCAATATCAAAGTTCTTTTTTGAAATTAAAAAAACATTGACACTTATCCCTCTTTTTACTAACTCTGATGATAGATTTTTATAAAAAACACCTGTTCCTCCTACTTTTGGGTAGGCAGAACATTTAAATTCCCTGGTAAGGATCAATACTCTTTTGATTTTTTTCATTGTTGCTGATCCAATTTAAAAACACGATCGACCCAGTTGTCAAGTGTGTAATAATAATAAATCTCATCAGGAATCTTTTCATAAGGCTGTTCAAAAAAGTGTCTGGTAAGATTACTGCATGTTTCATCCAGAACTAAGATATTATTTGGATTATAAAAATCATAATCTTTAATAAGCTCATTGTCTGTGATTATTTTTTTTTCTAAAGCCATTGCCTCAAAAACCCTGAAGCTTAAGCCATGCTGATTTTCACGGGTTAAGTCCAGTAATGCTTTTGAATTTTTATAATAGCGTGGGAGGTTTTTATGACAGATTTTTTTAATACTAAAGATTACTGAAAGATTTTCAGGAACACTGATAAACAGATTCTTTAATTGATGTTTCCAGCTCTTTTTCCCTATAATCATAATTTCAAACTTTAAGCCCAGGGCAATTAATTTCTTAGCCAATAGCTTAATATAAGAAACTCTTTTATTATCATATGAGGTAATGTAGAAAAGATCCATCGTAGGATTTTGATTTTCCTTAGAGACATGATCCAGATAGATGTAATTGGTTAGTTTTTCAAAGCCATGCTTTTCAATATCTGTAATATCAAACGAGAAAACTTTATCAAACAGAGATAGCTTATCACTCTCTACAGGAAACCTTTCAAGACTATCATAAAGATAGGTGATCAGTTTTTCAGTGTATGTTTTTATTTTCTCTAAGGTAGAAATGTCAAATGCATCAGGATTTAAAACTAAAATTTGATCCTGGTGGTCTAATTCGTCCAGAGAATCTAAAACGAATTTTTGTCTTTTTTCTGTCTTTAGATTTTTGTTCAGGAAAACCTTACTGATTGCGTTAGTAGCCCGTTCCTGAAAATTTGAATGGGTAACATCAGCAATTTTAATATGATGAGCATCAATACCTTTTCTGCATAGTGCATCTACAATATGTTTGTCATAACCCCAAAAATCATAACTAATTACACAAATCTTCATCCAACTAATTTTGTTCCTTTTTTAGCGATTCGTAAGTTTCAAACACACTCAGTGCTTGTAGATAAGAAAGCTGGTAGCCTTCTTTTCCGTCTAAAACTCCCAATCTCATAATATAAGCTTTGAAAAATTTGAATGCTGTCTTGGAATATTGAGTTAATTTACTGAATTTTTTCCCTTTTAAAGCAAGTTCTTGGCCTTTCAAAACTCCATAATGAATCATCTTTTTCTTGTAAGACTCATAATCTGAAACGGAAAAATGCAACAGTTTATTTTTCATTTCTCCGATTCTTCCCTCAACCTTCAATGTTTCATGAACTTTTTTTTCAGCAATATATCTTGCTTTTGATTTTCTGAAAAGTCTGAAATTTTTATCAGTCTGTGTTCCTGAATAATTGATAGGTTTATCTGCAAAAAAGAATTTCCTGTAGAAATAATAGGCGTCTTTTTTATCAGTTTTATTAAGTTCTTCAACTATTTCACTTCTCAATTGAGGAGTTATTCTCTCATCACCATCCAAAAATAATGCCCAATCGTTTCTGGCATTGTCTAAAGCTAAGTTTCTTTGCTTGGTAAAATCTTCAAATTTATTCTGAATAATTTTCACATTGGGAAACGTTTTAGCAATCTCTAAAGTTTTGTCCGTGCTAAAAGAATCAATGATAACAATTTCATCACAAAAATCAAAACATTCGAGTACTTCCCGAATGTTTTTTTCTTCGTTGTATGTTATAATTAAGCCACTTACTTTTTCAGTGAGTTCAGGCATATTTATTTTTTGAAATCTAAAATAGTTTTTTCTATAATTTTTACACAATCAAGCAATTGCTCTTCTGTAATAACCAATGGTGGAGCAAGTCTTATAATGTTTCCGTGAGTAGGCTTTGCCAATAATCCGTTTTCTTTTAATTTTAAACAAAGATTCCAGGCAGTAGAACTATCGGGTGTATCGTTAATTAAAATGGCATTTAGTAAACCCTTTCCTCTTACTTTGGTAATAAGATCTGATTTCTCGATCAGTTTTTCAATTTCACTTCTGAAAAGCTTCCCTAGTTGTTCTGCTTTTTCAGATAATTTTTCATCAGCTACAACATCTAGAGCGGCTACAGCTACAGCACATGCTATTGGATTTCCTCCAAATGTAGAACCATGCTGTCCGGGTTTAATCACATTCATGACAGAATCATTTGCCAATACAGCTGAAACAGGATACATCCCTCCTGAAAGTGCTTTTCCTAAAATTAAGATATCCGGTTGTACATTTTCGTGATGGCAGGCAATTAATTTACCTGTTCTTGCAATACCTGTTTGTACTTCGTCTGCAATGAAAAGAACGTTATGCTTTTTACATAAATCAGATGCTTGCTTCAAGAAACCTTCGTCAGGAACATAAACTCCGGCTTCGCCCTGAATAGGTTCAACCAAAAATGCAGCAATATCCTGAGCTTCATTAGTTAAAACTTTTTCTAATGCAGCAATGTCATTGTAAGGAATTTTAATAAACCCAGGTGTAAAAGGTCCATAATTCTGGTTAGCATCCGGATCGTTTGAGAAAGAAACAATCGTTGTTGTTCTTCCGTGGAAATTATTTTCACAAACAATAATCTTTGCTGCATTCTCAGCAATTCCTTTTACTTCATAACTCCATTTTCTGGCTAGCTTTACAGCCGTTTCTACGGCTTCAGCTCCCGAGTTCATAGGTAATACCTTGTCAAAACCGAAAAGATTTTTGATTTTCTTTTCATATTCGCCTAGATTGGAATTATAAAACGCTCTTGAAGTTAAAGCTAATTTTTTAGCTTGATTAACTAAAGCCTCAACGATTTTAGGATGAGAATGCCCTTGGTTTACAGCAGAATAAGCTGAAAGAAAATCATAATATTTTTTACCTTCCACATCCCAAACAAAAATGCCTTCACCACGGTCTAAAACTACCGGAAGAGGGTGGTAATTATGTGCTCCATGCTTGTCTTCTAGGTCAATAAAATACTGTGAATTTTTTGCTGTTTCTACTGTTGACATATTTTTTGGTTTTGTACAAAGTTAATAATTTAATATGATAAGACATAAAATAAAAAACTACCTCAGAATGAGGTAGTTTCATGATTTTATTTAATAAAATAACCTTAATGGTTATCATATTTTTTATCCATAACGAAGCTTTCCATAAATTTCGTTGTGTAGTTTCCGGAAAGATAATCCTCATTATCCATCAATTGCCTGTGGAAAGGGATCGTTGTTTTTACTCCTTCGATATAGAATTCTTCTAAAGCACGTCTCATTTTTGCAATAGCTTCCTCACGGGTCTGAGCAGTCGTGATTAATTTTGCAATCATGGAATCATAATTAGACGGAATGGTATATCCTGAATAAACGTGAGTATCTACTCTGATT
The DNA here is from genome assembly GCF_002285635.2 of Chryseobacterium piperi. NCBI lineage: Bacteria > Pseudomonadati > Bacteroidota > Flavobacteriia > Flavobacteriales > Weeksellaceae > Chryseobacterium > Chryseobacterium piperi. The sequence goes on from NZ_CP023049.2 coordinate 3,756,680, forward strand.
CCGTGTCCGCCAGGGATATTTAATCCTGTTATTTTTCCAGGAGATGGTCTGAAATCAGCATAAGGATCCTCTGCATTGATTCTACATTCAATCGAATGTAATTTAGGATAATAATTGATTCCTGAAATCGGAGTTCCTGCAGCAAGGAGGATTTGTTCTCTGATCAGATCATAATCAATAACCTGTTCAGTAATAGGATGCTCAACCTGAATTCTTGTATTCATTTCCATGAAGTAGAAATTTCTGTGCTTATCTACTAAGAATTCAATCGTTCCTACACCTTCATATCCAATAAATTCAGCTGCTTTTACTGCTGCTTCACCCATTTTTTCACGAAGTTCGTCAGTCATAAACGGAGAAGGAGTTTCTTCCGTTAATTTTTGGTTTCTTCTTTGTACAGAACAGTCTCTTTCAGAAAGGTGACAAGCTTTACCGTATTGATCTCCCGCTACCTGGATTTCAATGTGTCTAGGTTCTTCAATCAGTTTTTCCATGTACATACCTCCGTTTCCGAAAGCAGCAACGGCTTCTTGGATAGCAGACTCCCAGTGATCTTTAAGGTCTTCAGCTTTCCAAACAGCTCTCATTCCTTTTCCACCACCACCTGCAGTAGCTTTAATCATTACAGGATATCCTGTTTCCTCAGCAACTTTTAAAGCATGTTCATAAGATTCAATCAAACCATCTGAACCTGGTACACAAGGTACACCGGCAGCTTTCATTGTTGCTTTGGCATTGGCTTTATCTCCCATTTTTTCAATCTGTTCAGGAGAGGCACCAATAAATTTGATTCCATTTTTCTGACAGATTCTTGAGAAGTTAGCATTTTCAGATAAGAATCCATAACCCGGATGAATTGCGTCTGCATTTGTAATTTCTGCAGCGGCAATGATATTAGGGATTTTTAAATAGGAGTCTTTACTCATTGCAGGACCAATACAAACTGCTTCATCCGCAAATCTTACGTGAAGACTATCTTTGTCTGCAGTAGAGTATACTGCAACGGTTTTGATCCCCATTTCTTTGCAAGTACGAAGAATACGCATTGCAATTTCGCCACGATTGGCTATTAATATTTTTTTGAACATCTTCTTAAATTTGAAAATTAGATAATTTGAAAATTAGATAATGTTATTTGAATGCAGGATAAGATCCGGCATCTAACGTCTAACATCTAATTTCTAAATTAAGATGGATCTACTAAGAATAAAGGTTGATCGTATTCTACCGGTGTTGCATCGTCAACTAATATTTTAACGATTTTTCCACTGATTTCAGATTCTATCTGGTTGAATAATTTCATTGCTTCAATTACACAAACAATTTTACCATTAGATACTTCATCACCTACATTTACAAAAACGTCTTTGTCTGGAGATGGTTTTCTGTAGAACGTTCCAATCATTGGAGATTTAATCGTTACATACTTACTGTCATCAGAAGCCGGTTCAGCTTTCTCAGTAGAAGTTGGAGCAACGGGAGCTGGTGCAGGAGCTGCTGTTTGCTGCGGTGCAGTATGGTAAACTGCAGGCTGTGCATAGTTTACTTCGCTTCCTGCTAATGGAGTTTTAATAGTGATTTCGAAATCTTTAGTTTTGTACTTCACTTCTGAAACTTCAGCTTTAGATACAAACTTAATAAGATTTTGTATGTCTTTAATGTCCATAAATTTGATATTTGATTTTGAGCCAAAGATACCAAAAAAACACAAAAAACAACAAAAAACCGCCTAATTTTATCAAAATTGGGCGGTTTTTGTATTAAAATAAGGCTTTTTTGAAATGTTACCTCTTAGTTTTCTTCAGTAGTTTCAACTGTTTTTTCCAATACTACTTTACCTCTGTAGTAAAGTTTTCCTTCATGCCAGTGAGCTCTGTGGTAAAGGTGAAGTTCACCTGTCGTTGCATCTTTAGCTAACTGAGGAACTACAGCTTTGTAATGAGTTCTTCTCTTATCTCTTCTTGTGGACGATTGTCTTCTCTTTGGATGTGCCATTTTGTAATAACTTTTTTAATTTGATGAGCGATGAGATTTTTTTCATCATCTCATCATATTTAAATTATTTTAATTTTTATCTTTTAATTTTTTAAGTGCCTCCCATCGTGGGTCACTTTCGGGTTCTTTTTCTTCAGTTTCTTCAATATTTTTAGGACTGAATTGATCAAGAATTGCTAAATCTTCATCGCTTACGTTAGGAGATACTTTTTTCATAGGAATGGAAAGCATCACATTTTCGTAAATTAATTGTGCGACATTGAAGGCATGATCTGTACTTAGAATCGTGATAACATTTTCGTCACTATCATCATATTCTTCTCCAAATTTTACCAACACGCTGATTTCGTTTTCAATGGGATGATTGAATTCATCGTTTGTGATATCACAAACCAATTCTACTATTCCATCTATCTTTATTTCAAATTCTAAAAAAGTAGTATGCTTATCCAGTAAGACATCTACTGCTATTTTAGGATTTGTAAATTCTTGCTCAGTGTCAAATAATTGAAAGAACGATTGGTCTATCTCAAATTTGAACTTATGCTTGCCGTTTTTTAATCCGGAAAAGCTTACGTCGTAGTTTCTTAACTTGTCCATAAAATGAGTGTGCAAAAATATGCATTTTTTTTTTAATTACAAATAAATTTTCAAACAAATTGATTTAAAATTTGTCAGAATTATTTAAGCATCAGTTTCATCGGGAAGATCTTCGTCAATTCCATTGTCCACAACCATTTTTCTAGGCTGCAGTCGGTTGCTCATAAGATCATTGTATTCGCTTCTATTTTTGAAAATCTTAATCGCGGCGAAAATTGCTTCGGTAAAACTCTGCTCATCCGCTATATTTTTTCCGGCAATATCATAGGCAACCCCATGGTCGGGAGAAGTTCTGATGAATGGAAGTCCTGCGGTATAATTAACGCCTTCTTCATATGCTAATGTTTTGAACGGAGCAAGACCCTGGTCGTGATACATTGCTAAAACAGCATCAAAGTTCTTATATTTAGCCGGCTGGAAGAAACTGTCAGCAGGGAATGGGCCAAAAGCCAGGATTCCATTATCTGAAAGTTCTTTGATAGCAGGTTCTATAATTTCAATTTCTTCACTACCGATTACACCACCATCTCCTGAGTGAGGGTTTAAGCCCAGAACTGCGATTTTGGGTTTAGAGATACAGAAGTCTTCAATTAATGTTTGATTTAAAGCTTTGATCTGTTTTTTGATTTTCTCCTTAGAAATATTTTCAGCCACTTTCGCAATAGGAATGTGATGGGTAGAAACGGCAACTTTTAAATCATCAGTTACTAAGAACATCAATCCTTTTTTGTTAAATTTCTCTTCAAAATATCCTGTATGACCAGCATGCTTAAAGCCCATTTTAACCATTTCGTCCTTATTGATAGGAGCGGTTACCAGAACATCAATTTCGCCTTTTATTAAAGCTTCGGTAGCAGCTTCCAGTGAAGCTATTGCCATTTTGGTAGATTCTTCTGTTGGAACTCCCAATTCTACATTAGAATTGTCCTTAGCAAGGTTTACCATATTCAGTTTTCCTGCTTGAGCCTGCGAAGCTTCATTAATATAATTGAAATTTAAATTCAGTTTGAAAATATTTTTCTGGTATGTGAATAGTTTCCCGGATCCGAAGATTACGGGAGTGAAGAAATCTGTAATAGTTTTGTCTTTCAAAGATTTCATAATGATTTCAGGGCCGATGCCATTGAAATCACCGATTGAAATTCCTACTCGTACTTTATAGTTTTTTGGACTCATTTTGATTATCTTTGAAGATTATAATTTTACAAATTTAGCAAAAAATAATATGTTCACAGGAATTATTGAAGCAGTTGGAGTTGTTGAGAAAATTGAGAGAAAAGGAAGTAATATCGATTTTACTTTAACATGCCCTTTTACCAATGAATTGAAAATAGATCAAAGTGTGGCTCATAGCGGTTGTTGTCTAACAGTTGTGGAAATTAAAAATGACCAATATGTTGTTACCGCTATTAACGAAACACTGGAAAAGACCAATCTAGGAAAATGGGAGATCGGATCAATGGTGAATCTTGAGCGTTGTATGAAGATGGACGGAAGATTAGACGGCCATATTGTTCAGGGACACGTTGATAAAACCGGAGAGGTTGTAGGAATTGAGAATAAAGACGGAAGTTATTTTGTCACGATTAAGTATGATAGTGACGGAGATTTTGTAACCGTTCCTCAAGGTTCTATTACTCTTAACGGTATAAGTTTAACCGTAGCAAAAAGTGAAGGCTTTCAGTTTTCAGTAGCCATTATCCCATATACCTGGGAGTTTACCAATATGCAACATTTAAAAATAGGAGATAAAGTAAATCTTGAATTTGATATAATTGGTAAGTATATTGCTAGGTTAATTAATAAACAGAATGGCAATAAGTAAGTATAAAGGATATAGCTTAAGAAATCGGGTCTTTTTCGGTTTCTTGTTGGTATGTTTTTTAAGTGTTGTTGCTTCTTCCCTCGTTCCATACTTTGTTTTGAGAAATAATTCCCTACAGCAAAGTAAAATAGACATGCAGGAAAAGACCAGTGCCGTTATGAGGTTTCTGGATTATGCAGTCAGTCGGACTATTCTTGAAACCAAAGATTTACCTCAGGTTTTAGGAAATAAAATTTTCGAGATTGCGGATATCAACCAGCATGATATTGTTATTTATGATCTGAAAGGGCATTATCTACTTTCTAACAAAGATGAAGGCTTGATTACTCAAAAGTCGATCCCTGTAGATATCGTCAATAGAATATTGACGACTGATGCAAGGGTAGATATCAGAGGGTATGATCAGGCTAAAGATGCTGTGTTTACTTCTTCTTATATGGTTTTGAAAAATAATGTTTTAGAACCTATAGGAATAGTCTATATCCCGCTTTACCATAATGAGTCTGCTTATCTTGAAGTACTCCATAAGTATGTGAAGTATATTCTTTTAGTTGACTTCTTTCTCATTATATTCAGTATCTGGATAAGTTGGGTTACTTCTAACAGTCTGGCAAAAAATATCACCAAATTCTCTGATATGATTACCCGTATTACATTGTTTGAAAATGAGATGCGTCCTATCAGATACTATAAAAATGATGAATTAAATGCTCTGGCAAGAGCATATAACAGAATGATTCTTCAGATTCAGGATCAAAAAGAAAGATTGCGTTTTAAAGCTTCGGAAGAAGCTTGGAGAGAAATGGCCAAACAGGTTGCTCATGAGGTGAAAAATCCTTTGACTCCCATGAAGCTTACTATTCAGAATTTTGAAAGAAAATTTGATCCGCAGGATCCTAATGTAACAGAAAGAGTGAAGTTGATGAGCAAGACGATGGTAGATCAGATTGATTTGATCGCTACTGTAGCATCAGCTTTTTCCGAGTTTGCCAAGCTGCCTGAAAAAAATAATGAAGTGATTAATCTTAACGCTGAAGTAGAAGATATTCTACGTGTGTTTAGTGATGATAGTGTTTTTGTTCATTCCAATAAAAACAATATTATGATTAATATGGATAAGATTTATCTTTCCAGGATTATTACCAATCTAGTGACTAATGCGAAACAAGCGCAGAGTGATGATCGGAAGTTAATTATTAATGTTGATATTGAGCAGCATCAGAGAAGGGTGATGATCTCTGTACAAGATAATGGAGTAGGTATTCCTGATAATATGTATGAAAGGATTTTTGAGCCTAATTTTACCTCAAAAAATAGTGGAATGGGCCTTGGTCTGTCTATGGTTAGAAAGATGGTGGAGGATTATAAGGGTGAAATTTCTGTGAAATCAGAAATCGGGAAAGGTTCTACATTTACGATTACGTTACCTACCAATTTATAGTGAAACCTTTTAGATTTAAACAATTTGATATTCATCAGTCCCCAAACGTTTTCAGAGTAGGGACTGATGGTGTTCTACTTGGTGCTCTTGCAAATATCTCCGGGGCTGAGAAAGTTTTGGAAGTAGGTACTGGGACGGGATTGATTAGTCTTATGCTGGCTCAGAGAAACCCTCAGGCAGAATTCCTGGGTTTGGATATTCAAGAGGAGGCAGTGAATTTAACCAAAAATAATTTTGAAAATTCAGTTTTTGCCAGTAGGTTAAAGAATAGATATCAGGATTTTAAAACCTTTGATACAAAAGAAAAATTTGATTGTATAGTCTCCAATCCGCCTTACTTTGAAGAATCTTCCTCTGATAAAGATAAAATCGCAAGACAAACAATTGAGCTTAATTTTAGACAACTAATTTTAAAATCCTCAGTTCTTCTTTCTCAAAATGGAGTTTTCTCAGTGATCATCCCAGCTGAAGTAGGTTTCGAATTTAATAAGATTGCGGAAGAATACAATTTGTTTCTCAATAGAAGAATTCATATTAAAGGAATTGAAAACTCAAAAACAAAAAGATTGATATTGGAATTTTCTTTCTATGAAAAAAATGTAGAAGAGTTTGACTTTGTAATAGAAAAAAGTCCGAGAGTATACTCGGACCAATATCTTGAACTCACAAAAGAGTTTCATATTTTTAGTAAATAGAATTATTCGAATAATTCTGTAGTATCCAATACAGATACTTTTCCATCTTCGCATCTGATTGCTTCTCCAGGGAAGTTTTGAATCATGTGGTAATCATGAGTGGCCATTACTACTGCAGCGCCGTTTTCTAAAGCTACTTGCTTCAGTAAGGTCATAATTTCATTAGAAGTTTCAGGATCCAGATTTCCCGTCGGTTCATCCGCAAGGATAAGATCAGGGTGGTTTAGTAAAGCTCTTGCAATAGCGATACGCTGTTGCTCTCCTCCTGAAAGTTCATGAGGCATTTTATGCTTTTTACTTTTCATATTTACGCTCCCTAAAACTTCATTGATACGGTCTTCCATTTTTACCTTATCACTCCATCCTGTTGCCTCAAGAACAAATTTTAAGTTCTTTTCTACCGTTCTGTCTGAAAGTAATTGGAAATCCTGGAAAACAATACCTAGTTTTCTTCTTAAGTTCGGAACATCAGAGGTTCTCATTTTGGCTAAATCGAAGCCTACCACGTCTCCATGTCCTGATGCTAAAGGAATATGTCCGTACAAAGTCTTTAAAAGAGAACTTTTTCCTGATCCTGTTTTTCCGATAAGATAGCAGAATCTTCCTTTTTTAATATTTAGATTAACGTCGGAAAGAACAGTAAAACTTTTTTGAGCAATTTTAGCGTGTTGTAAGCTTATAATGCTATCTCCGGAGATATTTGTATGTGGCATAATTCAATTTTAAAGTGCTGTTTCTGAAAAAATATATTTTCAGATTTTAAAAATAGAAAAAAGAAACTTATAGAACCTAAATTTTAGTAAATTTTAACAACAAAAAATGCCTGAAAAACTTCTTTTCAAGCATGATTTGTATATGATAATTTTGAGATTATCTCTTAGCGCGTGCTGCACTTATAGTTAAACTCTTTCTGCCTTTCGCTCTTCTTGCAGCCAATACTCTTCTACCGTTTGGCGTTGACATTCTTTCTCTGAAACCGTGTTTGTTTCTTCTTTTTCTTTCTGATGGCTGGAATGTTCTTTTACTCATTACTATATATTTAAATCGTAATTATCTATTAATTTTCAGGTTGCAAAGATATAGAATTTTTTAGAAGTTACAAATTTATATTACTTTTTTTTGAAATAATTTGAAATACATTTTTTAATAAAATTTTAAAAAGTCCTATTGTAAATAGTATCGGATGTTGTTTAAAATAATAAGCCATGATTTATTTAAAAACTTTATCTTTGGAAACTCAAATTTAAAGAAGCATAATGATGTTTACACCTGCGGAACTTTTAGAAATCAAAACTCTCCTTATTCCTGAAAATAAAATAGTTATTCTTACCCACTATAATCCGGATGGAGATGCTATTGGTTCCAGTTTGGGACTGAAACATTACTTGCAGGCTAAAGGAATTATGGCAGAAGTTGTTGTCCCTAACGATTTCCCGAAATTCCTGAAATGGATGCCAGACGCAAAGAAAAATATTATTGCTGAGTATAAAAGAAAATTTGCATTCGATCTGATTAATGAAGCAGATGTAATCTTTTGTTTGGATTTTAATTCTCCGTCGAGAATTGGGATTTTAGGAGACTGGCTGATAAATGCCCAGGCAAAGAAAATTTTGATTGACCATCATCAGCAGCCTGAACCATTCGATTACGTTTATTCTGATACTGTTATTCCTGCAACTTCACAGATGATCTATCATTTCATTGAAGCAATGAATGATGAGGACTTGGTTAATAAAGATATTGCGGAATGTCTTTATACAGGAATTATGACGGATACCGGAGGATTCCGTTTTCGTTCCACCAGTGCTACTACGCATAGGATTGTAGCAAATCTGATTGAAAAAGGAGCTGACCCCTCTGTGATTACATCGAATACTTGGGATACGAATACCGTTTCTCGTTTACAGTTATTAGCTCTGATTCTGGGAAGGATAGAAGTTGTAAATAATGGTACTGTGGCTGTTTTGTATCTGACAAGAAAGGAGTTGAAGGAATATGGTTTCCAGAAAGGAGATACAGAAGGTTTTGTTAATTATGGATTAAGCATTGTGGGAGTGAAAATGTCTGCATTTTTTATGGAAGATCTGTATGAGGATTTTATTAAAATCTCTTTCAGAAGTAAAGGAGATGTGGATGTGAATCAGTTTTCAAGAAAATACTTCAATGGAGGCGGGCACATTAATGCAGCAGGTGGAAAATCTAACGAATCTTTACCGGATACCCTTGTTACTTTCAAAGCAAGAGTAGCGGAGGAGAATTTATAGTAGCATAGGGGAATATTTATACTGGTTTATTGTACTTATATTCTTGTGTAGCCTTTGGATTCTAATTCTTCACAGGTGTATTCATAAACCTGTGTGAACATTTCATCCATAAACTTTTTATTGAAAAGACTGAACTTTGTCATTTTGGGTGGGTCCAAAAAAATGTCGCAGGACTTTGCTTTGGAATATACCGATTTGGCAATCGCTAAATGCAGAATCCTGTCAAACTCTTTCATTAAGCTCATTTTTTTTAATTCGTCATAGCTAATCGAGTTCACATGAGAAGCTATTAAAAAATCACATTTATCAATGATAGGCTCAATAGGGAGGTTATCAAGGACGCCGCCATCTACATAAATTTTTTCTTCTATTCTTACAGGAGGTAAGATAAAAGGAACGCTTGAGGAAGCTAGGAGAGGTTGGAAAAGCGGACCTTCTGAAAAGAAATCAACAATTCCATGAGTCATTTCTGTAGCTGCAACATACACTGGTATTTTAAGAATGCTAAAATCATCTTCAGGAAAATGATCTGTAAACAATTTTAAAATGAAATTTGAACTGAAAATACCATTTTTGGAGAGCTTTAGATAGGACCTTGAGAAGAATGTTGTTTGTTTTACGATGTCCATCATTTCATCCGGAGTTTTTCCAAATGAATAAAATGCCCCAACAATAGAACCGGCACTTGTTCCGGAAATGATCTGTGGCTTTAAATCATATTCTTCCAATGCTTTTAAAACAGCGATATGAGCAATTCCCCGCATTCCGCCGCCGGAAAGTGTCAGACCTATAATGGGTTTCTTTTTTTTGAAGGAGAATAGATTCATTAATATGGTTAATCCATACTAATATAAGATTTTTTAATAAATATAATGTGATTTTTGAGGTAGCTTATGATAAGAAAAAGAGAATGTTTTTTAATTTTTAGGCTCATTATATAATTCTTTACCCCAGTACTGTATGTCTCTTTCAGGTAAGCCGGAATGATAAAATAGATTATTGAATTCTTCTACAAGTTTTACTACGGCCTTATTATCTGTTGTTCTTATTCTTGTTTCGTAATTTTCTTTGGTTCCACTTCCTGTAAAATTTAAAGAACCCATATAAACAATTTCATCATCTATTATATAAACTTTACCATGTATGAAGGTATTTTTATATGTATTTGCATTTTGTGGAGATACAAAGACTTTGAATGGAAATAATTGTGAATACTTGTAATTAAAAATGCGATGATTTTCAATTTTGTTTTGATATAAATGTTTGAGTAGAAATAACAAAATAATTGGAATTATGCCATATAACAGCTTTGCACTTCTGTAAAAGTAAGCGGTTAGTATTAACGTAACGGCCAATGTAATGATACTATATAAAAGAATTTTAGTTAAATCTATCCATTTGTTTCTGATTTTTTCAGCTTCATTATCTTTTATTTGGTGTTGCTTAATTAATTTATGAATGTTTTTGTCATAAGAACCATAAAAATCTTCGATTGTATCTGTAGTTATCAAGTGAATATTGATTCCTTTGCTATGAAGATAGATTAGTTCTTTTATCAGAAACGGCGATAGATAAGGTGAGATAATTTTTACTGTTTTTCTTGCAGTAGAAATATCATCTAATAATTTTTTTCCTGCGCCTGTGCCAATATAGATATCACAGTTTGCTCCATTAAAATAAGTCCCCATATTCTTAAGCTTTTCATTTGTGTTTGTACAAAAATTACCACTAACAAGTAATAGACACTTTTATAGTCTCGTTGAGAACTACATTGTTAGGGACAATGAAGTAAACTTACTAAAAACTTATTAAATTGAAATTATAGATTTATGATTCTCTAAAAAAACTTACTTTGTTGTAACTTTTAATAAACGTTAAATTAAGGCCCATCACAGTCAGAATCAATTTTTATAAAAAGGGAATTAAATTCAGCATTCATTTTCTCATCATATTGGGGTCTGTCAATGTCATCATTAGCGCAATTGCCCCAACCAAATACAATCAGGTCTATGATGGCATAGTCTTTTTTATCAGGAGAGTTTAGATGCTTTTCGAATTCTTCTATTACATTTTGAGGGTTGCCATTTCTTTTGCTCATTTCTATACGGAGCTTCTTCCATTCTTCAACCATCTGACGGTCATCAGAATTTAAAGCATTAACAAAGCGGATGCAGTTTTTAGATATTTTGCTGTTAAGTAAAACAGATGGATCCGAATATGCTAAAATCTGAATTCTTTGCTTCTCATAAGAATTCAGCAGTTCCTGGTATTTTTGTTTTTTTACGTTTTGCCAGTAGGGAGTATTGACAACTTTTAAGTTCTCTATTAGCTTTTTCTTTTCTGAAAATTCCTGATTAAGTTTTTCCAGGATCTGATCCTTATCATTTCTTACCTTATAAAGGTCTTCAAGATTAAAAACATGTGGAGAGTCCAGTAATAAACCACTTAGTTCATGATATAATTTGTAGGTTCCTTCAATTTCCTGTCGGGTATATTTGCTCTCGTCAAAATATCCTTTGTTGTCACACAGTTCCGTAGCGAAAGTAAAAAGGCTTCGTTTGCCTTGTTGTGATTTTAAGGTGTCTTTTGAGGTGCTTCCTATCTGTGAAATCGAATCTGTACTACTGTTTTTAGAAGACGTGCTTTCTTTTTTGCAGGCAACGAATAGAAGAAGCATGATTGAAAGAGTCCATATTTTCATAGATGATTGTTTTTATAAAACTAAGTTTTTCGGCATATTGTGAAGAAGTTCTGTGTTAAGGATTTCAGCACAGATACTTGGCTTTTCCCAATGCCCGTTGTGCCCGCAGTCTAAAACATAAGATTTGATATTAGTTCTGTCCGGAAGATTTTTGATAGTTGCTTCAGTTTTTACTGCATTGTCATGTTTGCCGGCTAAGACAAGAATTTTAGACTCCAGGTTTTCCAGAACATGTTTTTTGTCTGTTCTTTCTACCATTCCTTTTACACAGGCTAGAGCGCCGAGATTATTGGTAGATAAAGCAACCTCCAATGCTGTTTCTATTTTTCCCTCCAGAACATCTCTTTCGTTTGGATTGAATAGATTAGGAACTCCTGCTTTGGCATAATTAGGGAAAGCTTCCTGAATTATTCTGTAGCTTTTTATCCGCTGTTTTTTCTTTTCATCATCATCAGGGAAGTAGGTTGAGAAAAATAAAGTTAGACTTTTTAATGAGTCAGGATATTTTTCGGCAAAAGCCAGAGCGGTATATCCACCCATAGAGTGTCCCAGTAGATGAACTTTTTCTAGTTTTTGGTATTCCAGGACTTTTTTTACTTCCTCTGCCATAAGCTCCATTGTATGTACATCAGCAAGTATTTCAGATTGGCCGTGGCCTGGTAAATCAATTTTTAAAAGGGAAAAGCTTTTTGAAAGATGAGGTTCCATGTCGCTCCATATGGAAAGGTTTTCCATGAAGCCATGAAGCAGAACCAATGTTTCTTTTCCGTTTCCTTTTTTTTCAAAGTTCAGCATAATTCAAAAATTAAAAGTGAATGTCGATATAATCTGCAAATCCTGAGCCGTTGATCATATCCTGTAATCTCCAGGTTTTTCCTCCGTCTTTGGAAAGAAATGTTTTTGTTCCCTTTCTTGTATAGGGCTTTCCGTTATCATTTTCAGCAATACTTTGAGTGATTTCTCCTGTGAAGTTCATATGCTTAGGCGAAACAACAACGGCTGTTCCTTTAATGGTGACGTAGTTTTTCCCGGATTTTACACTTCCTGAAACCTCATATTCGTCTCTGCTGACTTTTTTAAAATCTACAAAGCCTGAACTTTTGATTGAGTTGTGGGTGAATTTTCTGCTTCCGCTGAAGTCCTGAAATCTGTTTTTGTTTTTAATACTATCGTTCAGTTTTGTCCTGGCAGCGTTAATAGAATCAATAATCTTTACACTGTCTACCTGATTTGACGTAGATTGGGTTTCTTTTTTTGAACATGAAACGAATACGGTTGCAATACTTGCTGCGATTAAAATATTTTTCATCAACGAATAAAATTATACTCTCAAATGTAAATAAAAAAGAGCATTTTTAAAATGCTCTTTTTCTTTTTTATTTTGTTAATTCGTCGTAGACTTTTTTCTCCCATGGCTTAATGTCCGTAATACCGTATCGTTCTTTTTTAGAAATAGCAATATTGTCCAGCATATCTACAAAGTTTTTGTAGTTTGAGTCGTCTGTAGGTTCAATAATGATGGTGAAATTATTTCTTGCAGGAGCATTGTTGTAAGCTTCTGAAATAATTTTAGAAATAGTCACTCCGTTATAGCTGGCCTCTTTTAAATTACCTGCATTTAAATCTTCTTTTGCTTGTTGATGATAAAACACCCGATTGTCCTTTCCAATGATAAATGTAATCTGATTTTTAGTATCAATCACATTTACGGGAGGAGTGTTGCTTTTCGCAGGTAATCCTAAATCCATGACATTAGGTTTTGTAAAATTAGTGGTAAACATGAAAAAGGTAATTAATAAAAAACCTAAATCTACCATAGGAGTCATGTCAACTTTAATTAGTTTTTTTCTTTGTTTTCCTCCTTGTTTTTCTTGTGCAATTACTTCAGTCATAACGAATGTTTTAAAATGTTAAACCTTTTTAATAAAAAGTGTCGTATTGCTCTTTATTTAATCAAATCAATGCAAAGTTTGTACCTGATTTATTAAATATGTAAATATTTGTTATTTTCATTGAGTGTTTGAGTATAAATATTATTAAAATCAATGCATTAAAAAACCTTATCAAAATTAATTGATAAGGTTGTATTGAGATGTTGATATAAGTCTATTTATTCTTCTTAAAATAATTGACACCACATTCCAGGAATTTTTTGAAATCCTCTTTTGGCATATAACCGGAAACAGGAGTGTTAATTACTTTTCCGTCTGGCGTTACCAATACATAGTGAGGTTGTGAGTTATTATTGAAGTTTACCTGTTGGAATAAGCTCCATCTGTCGCCAATTGTTTTTACCTTTTTAATTTGTCCTTCTCCAAGATCTATTTTTGTTTTCTGATCTTCCGGAAGTTCTTCCTTATCATCTACATATAGCGATGCCAGCACGACATCATTTTGCAGAATCGGGAGAATATCTGGTTCACTCCAAACGAATTCTTCCATTTTTCTACAGTTTTCACAACCGTAGCCAGTAAAGTCTATCAGGATCGGTTTATTTTCTTTTTTAGCCAATTCAACTGCTTTAAAGAAATCATGCTCAGGATGCATTCCGAGGATTCCATCCTTTTCATTATGGAAATAGCTTACGTTTAGCGGAGGTAAGATTCCGCTTAATAATTGAAGTTTTGGACGGTCTGAAGGAATAAGTCCCTGAATCAGATATATAACAAAGCCGATACTCAGTACTCCAAATATTTTTCTTGTAATAGAGATTTTAGGTTTTTTATCATCATGTGGAAATCTGATTAATCCAAATAAATATAGAGTAAGCCCTATTGTAATAATGATCCAGATAACGATAAAAAGTTCACGTTTTAGTAAGAACGTTTTAGAAACTAAATCCGCTTTTGATAAGAATTTAAGTGCTAAAGCTAATTCTACAAATCCTAAGACTACTTTTACCGTATTCATCCATCCTCCTGACTTTGGAAGACTCTGTAATGCCTGAGGAAATAGAGCTAACAATCCAAAAATAATAGCCCATGCTAATCCAAACCCTGCTAAAGCAAAAGTTAATAACATCGGGACATTTGTAGAGCCGGTAACTGCGCTTCCCAGTAAACTTCCTAAAATAGGTCCTGTACAAGAGAATGAAACAATAACCAGTGTTAATGCCATAAAGAAAATACCGATAATTCCCCCTGCTTCTTCAGCTTTGGAAGATTTATTGGCAATAGAGCTTGGCAGTGTAATGTCATAATATCCAAAGAAGCTTCCTGCGAAGAAGATAAAAATGATAAAGAAGGCAATATTCAGCCATACGCTTGTAGATATTTCATTGAAGATATTCCCGGCAATCCCATTGATTAAATGGAAAGGAAGACTCAGTAAAACGAAAATTAAAAGAATGAAAAATCCATAAATAAGAGCATCTCTTTTTCCTTTTGCCTTGTTTTTATTTCCTTTGGTAAAGAATGAAACCGTTAAAGGAATCATTGGAAAAACACAAGGAGTTAATAAAGCAATGAGACCTCCGATAAATCCTAAGAACAAATAAGTCCAATAATTTTCATCCATTTTTGTAGATGCGGTACCGCAATCTGTTAAAGGCTTTTTGAAATCTAAAGTTTCTATTTTTAATTGCTTTGGATCCAAGCTTGAAGTTTCTGCCACCGTGATTTCTCCTTTTACGGGATTTTCAACCACCATCTCCTTTATTTTTGCTGAATCTTTTGTGGGTTCTGTAGTTGTTGCAGCGGGAGATTCTTCAGTAGCTCCTTTCGGAGTAACTTTTTGATTGAATTCTAAAGTATTGGGAGCCAGACAAACTCTGTCGTCGCAGGTTTGATAAGTAATTTCTGACGTTACATCAGCAGGCTTTGTAGCGTCTTTAAGCTTGAATTTTTGTTTAAATCCGACAGAATTGGAATAGAAAACAATCGTTCCGCCAAAGGCTTCGGAAAATTCCTCATGTTTTTTTCCAACCTCCTGAAATGTTCCGATCAACTCAATATTTTTCCCGGATACCTTATATTCTGTAGGGATTCCTGTATCCTCAGGAATATCTTTTGAATAAATATGCCAGCCACCTTCTATCGTTGTATTAAGCACTGCCTCATATTGATTATTCCCTAAATCGTTGATAGTGAATTTGAATTTTACAGGATTTTTGATTTGAGCGTTAAGTCCTGAAAATAAGAATACCAAAGCCAGTAATAGCCATGCCTTAAATTTACTTTTCATTTTTACTTTTGGTTAAAAAGGTTGAGGGTATATCTGGTTTTTTCTGTACAGACAAATCTTCTGTCTTGTCTGTAAGGAATAACACCTAGTACATTTTTATTGCCATCTGCCAATACCCAAATTTTTTGCTTCGCTAAAATAGATAATTTTTCATCTTTAAAGAACTTAGAAACTTTCTTTTTTCCTGAAAAGTTTAATGGATAAAATAAATCACCTTCCTGTTTTCTTCTTAAAACTAACGGAAACTGAATTTTTTCCATATCAAAACTCCATTGGAAGTTTTTGTTGTCCTCACCAGTCAATTGAATAAAATCTTTGATATTCAGATCAATTGACATAGGATTAAAATCAGATTTTTCAATTAAAATAATTTCCTGATTACTTTCCTGATCAGAATGGCGGTTAATGATGATTAATTCATCCCTATTGATCACCAACTGGTATTCATTAGAAAAAAAAGAACTTCCGGTTTCTGCAGTGAAGATTTTTTTAATCTCTTCTTCTTTGCCGAATCCATATTTTTTTAAAATTTCAAATCTTACAAAATCACTTTCTTTATTTAGCTTTTCTTTGGATAGGATTCTGTTTCCTAAGTTAAATGAAGAAAGATTATTTTCAATGTCCTGAATTTGTTTTCGGACAAAGTCTTTGGTTTGATTAAGATAGGAAGAGGTCTTTTTAAAGTTTTCTAAAAAATGATCATTCGTCTCTAAAAGTTTTGGAACAATCTCATTTCTTATCTTATTTCTTAGATAATCACTTTTTTTGTTGGAGAGATCTTCTCTGTATTCAATATTATTTTCTTGGGCAAAAGCATAGATCTCTTCCTTTGAGTAGGATAAGAGGGGGCGAAGAATTTTGTTGTCATTCGCAGGAATACCACTAAGTCCATTGATGCCGGATGCTTTTGACAAGTTAATGATAAACGTTTCCAGCTGATCATTCAAATGGTGTGCAGTAACCAGATATTTCAGGTCTTCTTTTTCCTGAATTTTCTTGAAAAACCTATAACGGATTTCTCTTGCCCAAAGCTGAATCGAATTTTCTGGTTGATGGTCCTTTTCAGAAACTTCGTACAGGTGAAATTTAATATGGGATTTATCACAAAAATCCTGTACTACTTTTTGGTCCAGATCAGAGTCGTTTCCCCGAAGCTTATAGTTGATATGGGCAATCTCAAAAGGTATTCCGGAATCCAAGAATAGTGAAGCTAAAACCATAGAATCAGCTCCGCCACTTACCCCTAAAAGATAGGTGTTGTTTTCAGGTGATTGAACGAGTTCTGCCAGATGATCTTTAATACTTAATTTTTTCAACATGGATGTTGAGAATTTCATTTGTGCAAAGATAATTCATATAATTCAATTGAATTTTCTAACTTTGATTCGTCTAAAAAAGATTATTTATGAAGATATTAAAAATTGTAGCAGTTTCTGCAATGGCGTTGGGAATGACATCGTGTGTCAGCAAAAAGCAGTATGATGCATTAAGTTCTAACTATAAGCAATGTATTGAAAATATCGGTGAAAGACAAAGAGAAATTCAGGATCTGAAGTCTCAAAACTCTGCGTTATCCGGTGAGAATAATTTGTTAAAAAGCCAGCATGATGCTTTAAAGTCATCTTTAGATGCTTGCTTGTCTAATACAGGAAAAAGTTCTGCAAACATTGATAAATTAGTAGGAGAGATTAATGCTTCTAACTCATATATCAAGAGATTGATTTCTAGTAATGCTAAGAATGACAGCTTGAATTTAGCGTTGTCAAACAAACTAAAAAGATCTTTGGATAATGTAACAGACGATGATGTTCAGATTAAAGTGTTGAAGGGAGTGGTAATGATTTCTCTTTCAGACAAAATGTTGTATAAAACAGGAGATTATAACATCTTACCTGCCGCTCAGGAAGTATTAGGGAAAGTAGCTAAAGTAATCAATGATTACGATAAATATTCAGTATTGATTGAAGGTAATACGGATAATGCTCCTTTAAACTCACCTAATCTACCAAGAGATAACTGGGATCTTTCAGCATTGAGAGGTACTGCAGTCGCTAAAGTTTTACAGACTCAATTCGGTGTGGATCCTTCAAGAATTACTGCCGGAGGACGTTCAGAATATAATCCTAAAGCAACAAATATGAGTGTTTCAGGAAGAGCAGAAAACAGAAGAACAGAAATCATCATTATGCCTAAACTTGATGAGTTTATGAGATTGATGGATATTGCTCCTAAGAAATAATTACATAATAAAATATTGAAAAAGAGGACGTTTTAAATGTCCTCTTTTTTATTGGTGAATAGTGAATGGGTTTAGGGAATATACATATCTCATCTTAATAAAAGAGGCTGTCTTGTAACAAAACAGCCTCTTTCTTTTAATCAAATTAATTCTTCTTTTTTCAATAATGAAATAATTCGCTGAAAAAATGAATCGGATACTTTGCGTTTTGTTTTTTCAGAAGATGATACATTCTTTACAGGTTCTATAGTCTCCTTTTTTTCTTTAGTTGAGCGTTCTTCTGTTTTCATGTTTATGTGTACTTTAGTGTTTTTATCTTCTTAGCAAAGATAGGATTGTATCTTTTTCGATGCTATCCGTGTTTTTACGGTATTTCATGGTGTATTTTCCCATTTTTCAGCAAGATCTTGACAGATAAGCTGTACTTTTTTCTTTTATTTGGTTAAATTTGAATAACAAAAAATTGTACAATGAGTTTTTTTGAAGAAAAGAACCCTGAAATGGATCGATACCTGGAATCGCATGCTTCTTCAGAGCCTGAAATTCTTAGGAAATTAAGAAGAGAAACTTTCCAGAAGACGACACAGCCACATATGATCTCCGGTTATCAGCAGGGAAGATTGCTCACCATTATCTCCCAGATGATGCGTCCTGAAAATGTTCTTGAGATCGGAACATTTACCGGATATGCAACACTTTGCCTGGCAGCAGGGCTGCCTGAGAAAGGTAGAATAACGACATTGGATGTGAATGAGGATCTTGCTTATATTCCTAAAAAATATT
Source organism: Chryseobacterium piperi (assembly GCF_002285635.2). Lineage (NCBI taxonomy): Bacteria > Pseudomonadati > Bacteroidota > Flavobacteriia > Flavobacteriales > Weeksellaceae > Chryseobacterium > Chryseobacterium piperi. Next base: position 3,775,405 of record NZ_CP023049.2, read on the forward strand.
TTTCAGAAAGTGAACATTCGGATCGGATAGATTTTAAACTTCAGGATGCAAAAGAGTTTTTAAAAGAAACGAATGAGGTTTTTGATTTGGTGTTCATTGATGCAGACAAAGAAAACTACGCAGAATACTTCAGGCTTATTAAACCAAAAACAAAATCAGGTTCAGTGATACTATTTGATAATGTCCTTTGGTATGGAAAAGTGCTGGAAGAAAATCCAAAACAGAAATCCACACAAGTCATTAAGGAATTAAATGATTTAGTGGCAAAAGATGAAGATTTTGAAAATCTTATTTTACCTTTGCGGGACGGAGTAAATTTCCTTCGGAGGAAGTAATTAGAATAGTTTGAAGTTTAAGTTTTTAATCTTTGAATTTTTTAATCATTTAATATATAAAGAAAGTTGATGAATAAAGGAATTTGTATTGTTACTGTCGCTCCTGTTCGAGCTGAAAATTCGGACAAGGCAGAAATTGTTACAGAGATATTGTTTGGGGAAAGTGCAGATATTCTGGAAGTAGATAAAAACTGGACCAGAATAAAAATGCATTATGATGGTTATGAAGGATGGATGGATACCAAGCAAATAAAACCTGTATCAGATGAGGAGCTGGCTAACAGAAAAGTGTCTTTAATTACTGAAGATTTTTCTTCCGTTATCATGAATGATGGAAGAACTTTACTTTCTATGGGTTCCGAAGTTGAATTTCCTGCAGTTGCTTCAAGAAGGAGCCATGATATCCGTGAAAGTATTGCCCTGACTGCAAGAGAATTTATTAATGTCCCTTATTTATGGGGAGGCAAAAGCTTCTTTGCTGTAGACTGTTCAGGTTTTACGCAGCTGGTTTATAAAATTCATGGTGTAAAATTACCGAGAGACACCTATCAGCAGGCTGAAGTAGGAAGCCCGTTGACTTTCGTTGAAGAAAGCCAGCCAGGAGATCTGGCGTTTTTTGAGAATGATGAAGGTAGAATTATTCACGTTGGAATTATGCTTGAGAATCAAAAAATTATTCATGCATCAGGAAAAGTGAGAATTGATATATTGGATTCTACAGGTATCTTCAATAAAGAAATGAATAAACACACGCATAAACTCAGAGTTATCAAAAATGTCCTTTAGTAGCTAAGCATGCAAGTGATTTCAAAAACATTATTAATTGTAAATATTTTTTTGCTTATTTCAATTTGGGTTTTTGTAGGATTGAAATATGCTGGCCTGCCTGATATTATTCCTACCCATTTCGATGGTGGAAGTGGTATAAATGGATATGACCATAAAAAAACAATATGGTTCTTACCTGCTATTGCTACATTTGTTTTCCTTGTTCTTATAAGTATTACAAGAGATGTCAATTCTCCGTTATTACATGTGCCTACAAGCTTTCGCAATAAAAAATCGATGAAACTTTTTGCTTACAGTATTCTTTTTCCATTATTACTGGTATTTGGAGATGTTGTTTTAGAAAGCGTCTGGATAGCAGAAGGAAGAATAAAAGCCTTAAGTAATTTGTTTTTTGTATTTCTGGGATTGTTTTTTATTGTTTTAGCAGCCAATCTGTTGATCATGATTAAAAAAGGGAAAAATGATATTGTCCAAAGATAATTTACCTCATTATACCTGGGGAGATGGTTGTGATAGCTGGATTGTAAAAGATTTGCCAGGCCTGTCGGTTAAGCAGGAATCTATGCCACCGCATGCATCGGAAAAACTTCACTTTCATAAAAATGCTGAGCAGATATTCTATATATTAAAAGGAGAAGCATTATTTAATGTGGAAGAAGAACGTTTTTTGGTTAGGGTAGGAGAGAGTATTACAATTTTGCCCAAATCAAAGCATTATATTTCCAACGATACTGGAGAAGAACTTGAATTTCTAGTAATTTCCCATCCTTCCACAAACAATGATAGATTTGAAATTGAAAAATAAGTAAATGAGTTTCCTTTATAACATATTTATCAGTCTCCTCGTTTTCGGAATGAAAGTTTTTTCCTTGTTTAATGAAAAAACTAAAAAAGGAGTCGAAGGACGAAAAAAGTCTTTATCGCTCGTCAGAGACCGATTTTCTCCATCTGATAGAGTAATCTGGATGCATGCTGCAAGCCTTGGGGAATATGAACAAGGTCTTCCTGTTTTAGAAAGACTTAAGGAACAATTTCCTGAACATAAAATTCTAATTACTTTTTTTTCACCATCAGGCTATGAAAATGTGATTAAAAAGAAGCATATGGCTGACGTTATCTGTTATCTGCCTTTTGATAATAAAAAATCAGTACGAGAATTTGTTTCAGCATTTCATACAGAATTATTTTTTACGGTTAAGTATGACTATTGGTATAATCTGCTTGCTGAATTGAAAAGCAGAGGGATCCGAACTTATGTAATATCTGCATTATTTTATGAAACGCAGTCTTTCTTTACTTCTTATGGAAAGTGGTTCGTTAAACAGTTACAGAAAGATATTGATTGGTTTTTTCACCAGACCGACTTTTCTTTTGCTTTGGCTAAAAGTGTAGGATTGGTTCAGTCTTCGGTAACAGGAGATACTAGGTTTGATAGGGTGAAACAACTGAGAAATAGAAATAATCATGTAGAAGGTATTAAGGATTTTATTGGGGAGGAAAAAGTTATTGTTTTTGGAAGTTCATGGCATGCGGAAGAAAAATTGGCAAAATTAGTTGCTGAGAAAAATCACCAGGTAAAAATAATTATTGCTCCACATGACTTAAAAAGAATTCAGCACCTAAAGGATTTATTTCCCAATGCTCTGTTATATAGTGAAGTTTTAGGCTCTCAGCTCTCAACTTTAGACTCTCAACTCTTAATTATTGATAGTATAGGACTGCTGTCAAAGTTGTATTCTTATGTAGATGTTGCAGTCGTGGGAGGAGGATTTCATGATGCGGGCTTGCATAATATTCTTGAAGCCGCAACTTTTGGTGTTCCGGTAATTTTTGGAAATCAATACAGAAAAAATCCTGAAGCAGATCAGTTAATTGCTTTCAACGGAGGTAAATCTTTTGAAAATGAATCTCTCGCAGCCGAGTTTGTTCTTTTTTTGATGAACGATCCTGAAACCCTGGGCGAAATGTCTCTGCAAGCTCAAAAGTTTGTAGATGATACTCCTGACTCGACTGAGCTTATTATTCAAAAAATCGGATCACTTTAGGAATCCCTGACTTTTTATATCTTTTATGATGACATCCAGGTCCTCGGGGATATGATCACATCGTAGCCAGGCAAGATTAACACTATTGTTCAAGCAAAGCTTTTGCAGATAGCGGTTGTCATTAATTTTATCTTCTAAATCTTCCAGAAGCTCATCAATTTCAATCCAGTAATCCTCATCTAGCTTTTTAACCAATGTCAATGCTTTCAGAGCTTTATTAATCAGGTAGATGTGAAGTTTATAAACTTCATCAAACCTTTGGTGATTGAGTTTGTTATTGTGATCCAGAATTTTGTTGATCAGAAATAAATGAAGAGATACTTCTCCAAATTTATCGGTAGTGATTTTTATATGTTCAGTAACTTCAGCGCTTAATTTTCGGATGAGAACAAGGAAGTACTTGGGGTTACTTAAGTATTTTGAAGCAAAAAGAACTTTTTCCTCAATGATTTCTTCCATTTGAGTCCTTTTTTGATCTACCGTTTCCGTATCGATAAGCTCAAAATATAATTTTTTAGATAAAAGTTTGTCTTTTTTCAGTAATCTGAAAATGAGGCGGTCTTTTTCTATTGATGAAAAATTGCTGAGAGCAGCTTTAAATTCTTTTGAATACTCCATTAATTAAATACTTTAGAATACTTCATGAATCCGTTGATTGCCCAGTTCGCAGTATAGTATAGCGACTTTACAGTAGAAAACTTCATGAAGTCTTTATACACCAGATACTGATCTTTCACAATATTCTGTTTTTTTCTCGAAACGCTTGTTGCATGCATCCTGTATTTTGCCATTGTTTTTGGAAGGGGCTTTCCTACGGGAATTTTCTTAAGTAAATTCAACCACATGACATGGTCCTCACGTTTGCTTCCTTCAGGGAAATATTCCTTTCCGACCCTTTGGGAGTCGTACATCGAAGAAAGTAAAGAAAGACGACATGTCTTTAACAAGTTATCAAAGGTAACTTCTTTATCTGCTTTGAAATCTTCAATTTTAGGAACAAGCTGTTCGTCACATCTTGCATAATTTGAATAAGCGATTTCAGCATTTTCCCTTTTCATAAAACTGACCATTTCTTCTAAGAAATCAGGTTCCCAAAAATCATCTGCATCTAAAAAAGTGATAAACCTTCCGGTTGCCTGTTCCAGAGAAAGGTTTCTTGCATGTCCGGCGCCACCATTTTTCTCGGCGATAAGAAGCTTTATCCTGGAATCATTCACTTCCTGAATAATTTCTACGGAATTATCGGTAGACTTATCATCAGTGATCAACCACTCCCAGTCTGTAAAGGTTTGATTCATTACAGAGTTGATGGTTTCTGCTAAGAATTTAGAAGAGTTATAGCAGGGAGTAATTATGGAAACTTGAGGCATGCGTGCTTTTTTGCAAATATAAGGTTTTAAAATATCTGTTTTATTGAAGGAATTTTAAGGAAATGAAAATTATAATTCCAAAATCTAAAAAAAATGACAGAGTATTTAAAAAAAATCATAATTTTAGGCCTTGAAAAATTTGATATATGAAGAAATTAGCATTACTATTTGCAGGTTTATCATTATTAGCAGCTACAGGATGTAAAGATGACGATCCTGCACAAGTGTTTCCCATTGCTGGACTTTGGCAGCCTGTAAAAGAGGTAATTACTACAATCCCTACTGGGGGGAGTGGTGTTTCCGATGAGATTACTTATACCACTTGCCAAAAGGAATCAAGATGGCAGTTCAATGAAGGAACAACTGGGAAAAGAACTGATAAGGATGAAATCGGTACGCCTGCTATATGTAGTACTGTTTCTGAAAAGAATTTTACCTATAATTATAATACGAGTGATAAAAGGATAGAAATTAAATATCAAGGTGTAGCAACTCCGGATAAAGGAAAAGTAACTACGCTTAATTCTACTACGCTCAATCTTACGATCGAAGATACTACCAACCCTAATGAGTACCATTCTGTAACATATACATTCAAGAGAGTTACTCAATAATATATTATATATTACGTGTTAGGTATCTCTTATATTTATAGTAAAGGTATCCGCTAAATTCACCATTTTATAAAACAGCGATTTTATCTTTCATAGGAGGCATTATCATAAGAATATACAATCTCATCTTAAGGTGAGATTTTTTTTGTTTAAAGTGATCATGCTAATTAATTTAAAATTAAAGTTCTATTTCTTTTAAAATCTTTATTTTTGTAAGTCTTCAAATTTTTGAAATTAATTTATAATAAAATCTATATATAAGTGTTTTACGATCATCAGCAGATAGAAAAAAAGTGGCAGAAATACTGGGAAGAAAAACAGACGTACAAAACTTCCGATATCACAGATAAACCCAAATTTTATGTTCTCGATATGTTCCCGTATCCATCAGGGGCAGGACTTCATGTAGGGCATCCGCTGGGATACATTGCATCTGATATATATGCAAGATATAAAAGACATCAGGGGTTTAATGTACTTCATCCCGTAGGGTATGACAGTTTTGGCCTTCCTGCTGAGCAGTATGCGATTCAAACAGGGCAGCATCCTGCTATTACTACGGAACAAAATATTACAAGGTATGAAGAGCAATTAAGAAAAATTGGGTTTTCATTTGACTGGAGCAGGGAAGTGAGAACTTCTGACGCTTCGTATTATAAATGGACTCAGTGGATTTTTATTCAATTGTTCCATTCGTGGTATAATAAGAATACAGATAAGGCAGAATCAATAGAAACTTTAATCCAGCATTTTGAGGAAAAAGGGACAGAAGGTTTAAATGCCAATCAGAATGATGAATTAAACTTTACTGCAGAAGAGTGGAAGAATGCTTCTGATATTGATAAAGAAGATATTCTTTTAAATTATCGTTTGGCGTACAGAGCTGAGACTACCGTTAACTGGTGCCCTGCTTTAGGAACAGTATTAGCTAACGATGAGGTGAAAGACGGAAAATCCGAAAGAGGAGGTTTTCCTGTATTTCAGAAAAAAATGATGCAGTGGAGTATGAGAATTTCTGCATACTCTGAAAGATTGTTACAGGGTCTGACTACTTTAGATTGGCCACAGCCATTAAAAGACGCCCAGGAATATTGGATCGGAAAGTCTCAGGGAGCTCAGGTGAAATTCAATGTTGAAAACCATGATGAGTTTGTAGAGGTTTTCACCACAAGACCTGATACTATTTTTGGGGCAACATTCATGGTGCTCGCTCCTGAAAATCCTTTAGTGGATACGATCACTACGGAAGCGCAAAAAGTTGAAGTAGATACTTATATTGAAGAAACTTCTAAAAAGACCGAGAGAGACAGAATGTCTGACGTTAAAAACGTGAGTGGTGCTTTTACGGGAAGTTATGTGATCAATCCTTTCAGTAATGAAAAGATGCCTGTTTATATTTCTGATTATGTATTAATGGGATATGGAACGGGAGCTGTAATGGCTGTTCCTGCTCATGATGAGCGTGATCACAGATTTGCAAAGAAATTTAATTTAGAAATTAAAAAGGTGGTTGAAACTGACGAAGATGTTCAGGAAAAATCTTTTGATTCTAAAACCAGTGTTTGTATCAACTCAGATTTCTTAAATGGTTTATCTTATGATGAAGCTAAAGCAAGAATGATTGCTGAGATTGAGAACCGTAATATAGGTCATGGAACTACTAATTACAGGCAACGTGATGCTATCTTTTCAAGACAGCGTTATTGGGGTGAGCCTGTTCCTATATATTATAAGGATGGAATGCCTTATACATTACCCGCTTCAGCTTTGCCTCTTGAACTTCCTGAGGTAGAAAAATATTTGCCGACGGAGGATGGAGATCCACCATTAGGAAATGCAAAAACATTTGCGTGGGATGAGGTAAATCAAAAGGTTGTTGCTACAGATCTTATTGATGATGTCAATGTCTTTCCATTGGAACTCTCTACGATGCCGGGATGGGCTGGAAGCTCATGGTATTTCTTAAGATATATGGATCCTCATAATGAAGAAGGGTTTGCTAAAAAAGAACTGACAGACTATTGGGGACAGGTAGATTTATATATCGGGGGAAGTGAACACGCTACGGGACATTTATTATATTCTCGTTTCTGGAATATGTTCTTAAAAGACAGAGGATGGATTGATCATAATGAACCTTTCCAAAAACTAATCAATCAAGGAATGATTTTGGGAATGAGTGCATTTGTATATAGGATAGACGGAACGAACCAATATGTTTCTAAATCTTTAGCCAATGATCATAAAACTCAGAAAATTCATGTAGATGTATCCTTATTAAAAGGAGGGTCTGATGAATTAGATACGGAAGCATTTAAACAATGGAGACCGGATTATGCGGATGCAGAATTTATTCTTGAAGACGGAAAATACATTACCGACCGCGAGGTTGAGAAAATGTCCAAATCAAAATATAATGTTGTTAATCCTGATGATATCTGTGAAGAATACGGAGCTGACGGTTTAAGATTGTATGAAATGTTTTTGGGACCATTGGAACAATCAAAGCCATGGAATACCCAGGGACTAAGTGGAGTATATGGTTTCCTTAAGAAATTCTGGAACTTATACTTTAACGGAGATGTTTTCGAAGTTTCGGATGAGGAGCCGACAAAAGCGGAATATAAGGTTTTACATACTTTAATAAAGAAGGTCGTATTTGATATTGAGAACTTCTCTTTCAATACTTCTGTGTCTTCATTTATGATTGCGGTGAATGAGCTGCAAAAATTAAAATGTAACAAGCGCAATATTCTTGAACCTTTAGCCGTTATCATTTCTCCTTATGCACCGCATATTTGCGAAGAACTTTGGAATCTCCTGGGGCATAGCGATTCTATAGAATTTGAGAAGTTTCCGGAGCTGAATGAGGCTTATTTGGTAGAAGATGAAATTGAATATCCGGTAAGCGTAAATGGCAAAATGAAGTTTAAAATATCCCTATCTGCTCAATTTTCTGCCAAGCAGGTAGAAGATTTGGTGATTTTAGATCCTAAAATGCAACAGATTTTGGAGGGAAAAACGCCCAAAAAAATCATTGTGGTTCCTCACAGAATTGTGAATATTGTAATTTAAAAAAAAATTAACATTGGCAAATTAAAAAAAATGAAGGCTTAATTTTTTTGATTTTTTAATGTATTTTTAAAAACTGAGAAATATCATTAAAAAAAAAGAGAAAAAATGAAATATCGAAATCGTAATAATATTTCATTATCAAAAAAAAGCAAAATGTTTATTTAAGACTATTGTATTTTAATTAATTTTGCCTTTAATTTACAACCTGATAAAATTTTAAAACAATATAATTTAGTTAAATATGGAAATGAATGTTTCAAAAAATGATGAGCAAGTAGTTGCTAGAAAAGCGGGAGGTTTAAACCCGGCTGTTATTATTCCTATTTTATTCGTTATAGGAGTTTGTATTTATTTATTCGTATTAGGAAGTCCTGGTAACTTCAAAGATGCAGATAAACTAGGTAGTGGATCTGTAGCTTTTGCAAGCGTTGAAGGAAAAGACATTCATCCAGAATCGTTTTTAGGTATTATCTACAAAGGAGGGGTTATCGTACCAATCTTGATTACTTTCATGATTACTGTAATCGTTTTCTCTTTTGAAAGATATTTCGTGCTTGGTAAGGCTGCAGGAAAAGGAAACTTGGATAGCTTCGTAGTACAAGTAAGAAATTTATTAAATCAAAACAAAATTGATGAAGCTTTAGAAGAGTGTGACAGACAACAAGGATCTGTAGGTAACGTAGTGAAGGAAGGTCTTACTACTTACAAAGCTTTATCTCATGATACGACTTTGAATAAAGAGCAGAAAATGGTAGCTCTTAACAAAGCGATTGAAGAGGCTACAACTCTTGAGATGCCAATGTTAGAGAAAAACATGATGATTCTTTCAACTTTAGGTACTGTTGCAACGTTAGTAGCACTTTTAGGAACTGTAATCGGGATGATTAAAGCATTCTTCGCATTAGGTTCAGGTGGTGGTACTCCAGATGCTGCTGCACTTTCTACAGGTATCTCTGAAGCCTTGATCAACACGGCATTAGGTATTGGTACTTCAGCTATCGCTATTATTCTTTATAACTACTTTACTTCTAAAATTGACGGATTAACTTACAAGATCGATGAGATCGCTATGAGTATCCAGCAATCTTTCGCTGAATTCAACTAAGAATTTGTAGCAGGAAATTTGCATTAGCAATAAAAGAAGTTTAATTAAAAATAATAAAAATAATGGCGAGAGTCAAACCAAAAAGACATGGAGTAGTGACGGATATGACCGCGATGTGTGACGTTGCGTTCCTACTACTTACATTCTTTATATTGACCACTCAGTTTAAAAAACCTGACGTGGAGCAGATTAAACCGCCATCTTCAATATCAGAGAAGTTACTTCCTGATGCTAGTTTAATGACTATCAACGCTACTCCAGACGGAAAATTTTATTTCCAGCCGGTAGAAAATGCATCAGAGAGACTACAGCTTTTAGATAAAATGGGTCAAAAATATGGTATTAGTTTTGACAACAACGAAAAAGCTGCATTTCAAAAAGTACAAGCGATTGGGGTTCCTATGAACCAACTTAAGAGCTATCTTGATTTGTCAGATGAGGAGCAGAAGAGTTTCAAGAGTCCTACAGGGATTCCTATGGATAGTACAAATAAGCAGTTAGTAGACTGGGTACAACAGAGTTTGAGCGTAAATCCTGATTACAAATTAGCAATCAAAGGAGACGTAACGACTCAATACCCTAAAGTTAAAAGCCTATTTGAAGGTTTAAGAGATATTGATTTTCTTAAATTTTGGTTGATTACATCACAAGAAGGTAAACCTAACGAATAATATCACGTAGAAATGGCAGAAGTACAAGTACAGGAAAAGGGCGCCAAAGGCGGCAAGGTACGTTCCAAGAAACAGAGTACCAGAGTTGATATGACTCCGATGGTGGACTTGGGTTTTCTATTGATTACCTTCTTTATGTTCACAACCACATTCAGTAAACCGAATGTAATGGATTTGGGTCTTCCGGCAAAACCGAAAGATAAAGATAAAAAACCACCTCCAACAGAAATTAAACTTTCTAACTCTATTTCTTTATTATTAGGTAAAGACAACAGAATTTTCTGGCACCAGCAAGATAATACATCTTTAACGGATCAGAATCTTAATGAGACTACTTTCGATAGAGAAGGGATTAGAAAAGTAATTGAGCAGGCAAAAGCAAATGCGGCAGATAAGACTAAATTTACTATTATTATTAAGCCGACGGATGATGCTGTATATAAAAACTTTGTGGATATTCTTGACGAAATGGCAATTACAAAAAGCGAACAATACGGTGTTACCGATTTGAAGCCTTGGGAATTAGCTATTTATAATAAGAAAGTTGGAAACAATGGAGCAGCTGCTTCACCAGCTACAAAGTAATTTAACCATAAAATTGTAAATCTATGGCAGATGAAAACGTATACAATCAGAATCTTACTTTAGATGAGATTGTATTTGAAAATAGAAACAAAGAGTATGGTGCCTATGATCTGAGACATCAGTATCCTAGACTTCTAACAAGATCTTTTCTTATTGGAACGGCATTATTCTTAGTTTTGGCCTTGTCTCCTTTTATTTATCTTACGATTAAGAGACTTACAGCACCAGAAAAGCAAGAAGTAAAAGCTGATTTGGTAGAAATTCTTCAGGAAGATAAAATTATAGAGCAGCCGAAAGAAGAGGAACCACCTCCACCACCTCCACCTCCAAAAGAAGAGGAAAAAATTGAGGTGATTCAGAACGTAGTTCCGGAGCCTGTAAAAGCTCCAAAAATTGAAACACCACCACCACCAATTTCTAAGCAATTAGAAACAACAACTGGTTTGCAAAATCAGGAGGGGGTAAAAGCTCCGACTTATACACCACCGCCACCACCACCATCTACAGGTACTAAGACTTCAACTGCTGAAGTTAAGCCTCAGGTGAGTGATACTCAGGTTTATACCGAGGTTGAGCAAACTGCAGAATTCCCAGGAGGTATCAATGCCTTTAGAAATAAAGTAGCAAGTAGCTTTGACGGATCTGCAATGAACGGTGATGAAGGTACTGTAAAAGCTGAAGTTACTTTCGTTGTTGAAAGAGATGGAAGTATTACAGATGTAAAGGCTAATGGAAAAAATTCAGACTTCAACTCTGAAGCTGTAAGAACGATTAAGTCTATTAAGAATAAATGGAGTCCTGCTAAAATTAATGGTCAGTCTGTTCGTTACCGATTCAGATTACCTTTAACAATGAATTTTGAAGGATAATATTTATCTTTAAATAATAATTAAAAAAGAGAAGCATATGCTTCTCTTTTTATTTTTTTTGGTATTTTTGTTACATGATGTTCAATTGGTTGTCCTTAATAACAGGATTGTTTTATATCGTTTTAGGAATTGTAGTTATTATCTACAAATTCTTCTTTGTCATTCTTGAACCTGCAGTAGCGTATCCGCTTGGAGCCGTTATGATTCTTTATGGAATATTCAGAATTTACAGGGCAGTTTCAAGAATTAAAAATTCAGGAAATGAAGAATAGTATTAAACTTATAATACTTCTTATTTTTAGTTTAACTACTATAGGTTGTAAAAAAGAAGATAAATCCCCTTCTTACCACAAAGGAGACCTTACCATTCTTACCGACGAATCTTTTAAAAGTGTTACAGAAGCATTGGCCGAAGGCTATATGATTAATTATCCGGAAACACATATCAAGATTGTTACCAAGAAAGAAGACTTAGGTTTTCTTGATCTGTTAAATGATAAAGCAAGAATTGCTGTCATGTCCAGAGATTTAAATGCAGAAGAACTGAAAGCATATAAAGAACAGGTTGGACTAAAATTCTTACCTGCGAGATTTGCTGCTGATGCAGTGGTTTTCGTAGTTCCTAAAACTTCTTCCAAGACGAGTATTTCTATGGAGGAAATTCAAAATGGTCTTATGTCTGAAAACAAAGAATTTATCTTTGACGGAGTTAATTCCAGTAATCTGAATTTTGTTGCTCAGAAATTTAAAAAGCAACCTAAAGATCTTAAGTTTTCTATTATTCCCGGAAGTGAAAATATTATTGAGCAATTAAATAAGTATCCGGATAAGATTGGTGTTATCGGTCTTAATACGTTCAGTCGCCCTTATGATAAGACTGCTGAAAAGTTAAGAGAAATGGTTAAAATATTACCCGTAGAAAGTAAGGGTAAATTATATACTCCGGATTCTGGTGGGCTTCGCGAAATGAAATATCCTTTTACAAGAGTTTTGTATTTTTTAACAAATGAAGGAAACTTTAACATAGCCAATGGCTTTATAAGATATTCTTGTACCCAATTAGGTCAGATGATTGTACAAAAAGAAGGATTACAGCCCTATAATATATACAAAAGAGAGGTTCAAATGCGTTAAAAAGTATTAAATTGATCTTTTAACCTAAATAATTACAGTATTTTGGTCTGAAAATTGTGTATAATATAACTCGATTTAGAAAATATAAAATGAAAGATATAATGATTATGAATGTAAAAAAGATTGCTTTTGGAGCAGCAGTGGTATTTTTTACCAACTTTTCGTTTGCGCAGACGCTACAGGACGGTATCAACAGTGTTGATAGTGATAAATTTGCACAAGCTAAAAACAATTTCACTGAAATGATTGCAAAGGCACCTACAGCTGAAAACTATTTCTATTTAGGAAATACTTTTTTGAGACAAGGTGAACCTGATTTTGCAAAAGCAACAGAAAATTTTAATAAAGGTCTTGCTGCAGATAGCAAAAGTTATTTGAATAAGATCGGATTAGCAGCAGTAAAACTTGGAAAAGGAGATAAGGCAGCAGTTGCTGAAATCCAGAAGATTGTAGCTGATTCAAGAGAAAAAGATGCAGAAGTATTGTTTAGAGCTGCTGAAGCTTTAACTTTATTTGAAAAAAATAACTCACCTGATTTGGCTATTCAGTTCTTAAATAAAGCTATTGAAAGAGCTCAGAAGAAAGAAGTTCCTGCCAATTATTATTATACGCTAGGGGATGCTTACAGATTGAAGAAAATTCCTGGTGATGCAATGACGGCTTATGATAAAGCGTTACCTCTTGCAAAAAATAAAGCTTCTGTTTACACAAGAATGGGGACTTTATGGATGGCTGCTCAGCAGTGGAAATTAGCTAAAGAAAACATCGATAAAGCTATTGGAGTAGATGCAACTTATGCACCTGCTTATAAAGCTTTAGCAGCATACGATATCAAATACCAGCAAAACGAAAAAGCAACTCAGGATTTGATCAACTATACTAAGTATGCTGATGAAGATCCATATACATTATTAGAAATTTCTAAACTTTATTTTACGAATGAAGATTATGCTAATTCTAAAATGGTATTGGATAAAATTTTCGACAAAATCGATGACCCAATTAAATTTAAATTAAGAGCATATCAATTATATGCTGACGGAAAATATACAGAAGCTAAACAAAATATGGATAGCTTCGTTTCTCAGGCAGATAAATCAAGAGTACAGCCTGCAGATCAAGGTTTACAAGGTCTGATTGCTGCTGGATTAGCTAAAGAAGAAAAAGACGAAGCTAAGAAAACTGCTTTAATGACTGAGTCTCAACAGAAGATTGCCATTGCTAAAGCTGCAAAAGATGAAACAATGAAGTGGGATATGGAATTGGTTAAGATTGCCGGAGGAGGAGCTTCTCAGGCATCTGCAGATGCAGGACCAACAAACCCTACTATTGAAGGATTAAAACAAAAAGTAGCAGCTAATACTCAGGATACTGATTCATTATTCAAGTTGGCAACAGCTTACCAGGATGTTAAAAACTGGAATGAAGCAATCCTTACATGGCAGAAAATGAGTACTCTTCTTCCTGACTGGGCACCTGCTTACTACAGTCAAGGGTATTCTTATCAGCAAGCTGGAAACAATGATGCAGCAAAAATTGCTTATGAAAAGTTCATCAGTACTGTTAAGCCTGCAGATATGGAGGCTAACAAACAGACTTTAGCTTATGCTTACTTTGCTGTAGCATATATGAGCAAGGACTCTGATGTAGCTAAAGCTAAAGATTATGTTGCTAAGTCTGTGCAGTTAGATCCTACTTATCAGGATGCTATAAAACTTAATGCAGAAATCAATAAGTAATTTAAAATTTAAATTATAAATATTAAAACTTCCCATTCGTAATGTTTGGGAAGTTTTTGTTTTAAGTCTTATCTTTGAACGTATGAAAACAGATATACTTGCTTTTGGGGCGCACCCTGATGATGTAGAACTAGGATGTGGAGGCACAATAGCCAAATTAGTATCAGAGGGTAAAACATGTGTTATTGTTGATCTTACCAAAGGTGAGATGGGAACAAGGGGTACAGATGAAACCAGAAAAATGGAAGCCGCAGATTCTGCAAAGATTTTAGGTGTTTCTGCCAGAGAAAATTTAGGAATGAAAGATGGGTTTCTTGTTAACTCAGAAGAGTACCAGATGAAGATTGTAAAAATGATCCGCAAATACAGGCCAGAAATCGTTTTAGCCAATGCTATTGATGATAGACATCCGGATCATGCAAAAGGAGCAAAATTAGTTTCTGATGCGTGCTTTTTAGCAGGCTTACGAAAGGTTAAAACAGTACTGGAAGGAGAAAACCAGGAAGTATGGAGACCTAAACATATTTTTCACTACATCCAGTGGAAACATATCCAGCCGGAATTCGTTATTGATATCTCTGAACATCTTGATAAAAAGATTGAAGCATGTATGGCATTCAAAACTCAATTTTACGATCCAAATTCTAAGGAACCAGTGACTCCGATTGCTACAAAAGACTTCTTTGAAAGCCTAACCTATAGAGCTCAGGATTTAGGGCGTTTATCGGGAGTTGCTTACGCTGAGGGCTTTACAACAGAGAAGTTAATTGCTTTGAAAAATTTTGAAGGAATTGTTTTGTAATTAAAAATTCTTTCCTATATTTGCAACCACAAAACGGTGATTGTAGCTCAGTTGGTTAGAGCGTCGGATTGTGGTTCCGAAGGTCGGGGGTTCGAGACCCCTCATTCACCCAGAGAAAGTACACTTTTTACAAGTGTACTTTTTTATTTTATACGATTTCCAGTGTTAATTCTTACCCTTAAAAAATACTTGAGTTGCTGATTTCTATTCCAAAAATGAACTGTTTATTCAGTTTGATAGTAGTTAATGGAGAATTTTTGAAATAAATAGGATACTTAAAGGTCTCATTAAGTTATTAAGAAAAGTAAGAGATTCTCCTTCGTCGAAATGACAGTGCTCGAAAAAAACTCTCTGTCTCTTTCATTGACTACGTCTAATCTTCGATTTCAGAATGAAGCGAAAGTGGAGTGATGAATCTAAACATAGTAAAGAGATCAAATCATCTATGGGAGTATTATATACTTTTAATTCTAAAAATTTTTAAACACTTTAGTGATTTTAAGTTTAATATATGCTGGATAAGAAGTACACATAAATTTAAAAATCAAAGATTTTCAAGGGAGATTTGAAAATAAACCATTAAGATTCTATTAAGCTGTTAAGAATTGAGAGATTGCTTCGCTTTGCTCGCCATGGCTAATACAAGGGATGTTTAGCAATTTAATAAATCCGCGATTTTGCCTTTCGTGAGCTTTTCCTTCAATCAAGGCATAAAAAAAGCACCTTTTTCAGATGCTGTGTTTTTAGAATATTCTTTTTTTATACTTCGTCGTCCGAATCTATCGTATAAGATCTGCTTTTGAAGTCTTTGTCATGTTTTTCTGATATTACATCCTCACCTTTTTCATTAATGATGAAATCTGTTGACTCATTGAACATTTCCTGGAAACTTTTAAAATCTTCTTTGTAAAGATAAATTTTGTGCTTCTCAAATGTAGCTTCTCCATTTTCCCCGAAGTTCTTTTTACTTTCGGTAATCGTAAGATAATAATCCCCTGCTTTCGTCTCACGCACATCAAAGAAATATGTTCTTCTTCCTGCTTTTAACACCTTCGTGAAAATTTCATTTTCATGGCGTTCCTTGTATTCACTCATTGTTAGATATTTTTTAATCTTGTTAAGAACAAATATAAAAGATTTCTTTTAATCACAAAATTTTTTTTATGATTTATTTAACAATGTTGAATGAATTGCCTAAGCAGTTACAGAATTGGTAATTTCAGTAAGATTGATGATCTTATCTGCTTTTTGTGCGCTAGACTCTCTGTGTGTGATGATTATGGAAGTTGCATTGTGGATTTTAGTCTCAATATTTTCAAGGATATTCTGTTCCGTTTCGGTATCTAAAGCTGATAGTGAATCATCGAAAATGATGATATTTGGGTCCTTAATTAAGGCTCTTGCAATACAAATTCTTTGTTTTTGTCCTCCCGAAAGCATCACTCCACGTTCACCAACGGTCGTTTTGTATTGTTCCTTAAAGTCTATGATGTTTTTATGTACATCAGCAATTTTTGCATACTCAACCACTCTCTCGTGAGAAGGATTGTCAATGGCAAAACCGATATTATTCTCGATAGAATCTGAAAATAAATAACTTTCTTGTGGAATATAGCCAATGAAATTTCTGTAAACATTAAGATTATGATCCTTAAGGTTTTTTCCGTCAATAAGGATTTCACCTTCAGTAGGATCAATCAGTCGGCAAAGTAAGAGCGCAATTGTTGATTTTCCACTTCCTGTCTTGCCCATAATTGCTAAGGATTGTCCGGCATTAATGGTGAAGCTCAAATTATCCAATGCTTTAATCCCTGTATTGGGATACACATAAGAAACGTTTCGGAATTCTATATCTCCTTTGATTGAATATTGATCGGAATTTTTATTGATAATTTCAGATTTCTTGTCTAAAAATTCATTAATTCTCTGCATAGAAGCCTCAGCCCTTTGATTCACTGAAGTTACCCAACCAACCATTGAAAATGGCCAGATTAGGATATTGATATACATAAAGAAATCTGCAATCTTTCCTACACTCAATTCCCCTGCAATATATTTTTGTCCACCAATGAAAATAACGGCTACGTTTAATAACCCAATAACGAACAGGATAATGGTGAAGAAATAAGCTTCTGTTTTAGCTAAATCTAGCGCCTTATTCTGATAATCGGTTACTTTTACTCCATAATTTTTTTCGATGTATTTTTCTTTAGCAAAGAATTTTACAACCCTGATGCCTGAAAAGCTGTCTTGAACAAAAGTAGAAATTGCAGATTGGCTTTTCTGCATGATCTTCGATTTCTTATTGATAATAGAGCTTACTTTAAAAATAATATAAGATAAAATAGGCAGTGGAAGCAAAGTCCATAGAGTCATTGATGCATCAGTCTTTATCATATAGATACTTGTGATCAATAATAAAATCACAAGATTAACGACATACATAACGCCTGGTCCCAGATACATTCTCACCGCAACGACATCTTCGCTTAATCTGTTCATTAGATCTCCAATAGTGGTTTGTTTGTAATCTGATAAAGATAAGTCCTGATAATGTCTGTATATTTTATTTTTCAGCTCATATTCGATTCTTCGTGAGGAAACAATAATGGTCTGTCTCATCATAAAAGTGAAGAATCCTGTTAATAATGAACAACCAACGATGATGGCAACATAGATCAATACTTGTCTGTTGAATCCCAGATTTCCGCTTTTGGTAAGCTCATCCACCGATTTTCCTACAAACTGAACTTTATAAATATTGAAAAAATTACTGGCAATGATAAATAATAACCCCCAAAACAAAAGTATTTTGTGTTTCCAAAAGTAAGGGTTTAAGGTTTTTAGAGCTTTCATAAAGTTTTACAAATTTACAAAAATACCTTCAGACTACGAATTTCATAAATTTTAAATTTTGTATCTTTGCACGCATAAAAAGCTCTTTGAATGTTAGGAAGAAGACAAATCCGTGAAAAAGTGGTGGAGAACGTATATTCGTACTACCAAAATCCTATTAAATTTGATGTTTTAGAAAAAAACATGTTTTCAGGTATAGAGAAAATCTATCATCTCTATATCTATCAGCTTAATTTTTTGGTGGGTCTTAAAGACCTTGCAGAAAATCAAATGGAGATTGGGAAGAAAAAATATCTGAAAACTGATTCTGATATTAATCCAAACCAGAAATTTATTAATAATCAGGTTCTGATTAAGCTGGAAGAAAATCCTGAAAGACTTTTTTTCACAGGACAGCATAAAGAATTGAAATGGGATTTACATGACGATCTTTTGGTGAAAACTTTCCAGAGAATTACAGCCGGAAAGCGTTACCAGGATTTTATGAAAGTAGAAGAATATTCTTTTGAGGAAGATCAGAAATTTATTGGTAAATTATTCTTACGATATATCGCAGAAAATGAAGATTTTCATGATTATCTAAGCGATAAGGAACTTACATGGTCTGACGATATCCACATTTCTAATTCGATGGTTCAAAAAACAATCGGTTTCCTAAGAGAAGATGAAGAAAGCAGAACATTGATAAAAATGGTGAAAGATGAAGATGATAAAGCTTTTGCTTCTAAGCTTTTAAGAGATACTCTGAACAATTGGGAAAATAACGAAAAGAAATTGAGCGAAAGACTGGAAAACTGGGATTTAGAAAGAGTTTCTTTAATGGATAAAGTTATTTTGTCTACAGCGATCTCTGAAATTGATCACTTTCCTTTAACACCTTCAAGAGTCATTATCAACGAATATATTGAGATTGCTAAAGTATTTGCTACGGATAGATCCAATATCTTCATTAATGGAATTTTAGATAAATATTGTAAAGATCAAAATAGAATTTAACATGAAAAAGACGTTATCAATTATCGCTTTGTCTATTATAGGCTTTGGTTTAGTATCTTGTAAAAAAGAAAACAAGGAAACTCAGAGTGCTGATTCTGTAATTACAGATTCTACAGCAGTTCCTACTGATTCAGCAGTTGCTCCGCAAGTAACAACTGCAGCAGCGGCTCCGGCTCCATCTAACCAGCCATTAACTACAATAGCTTTGGCAGAAAGTAATTTTGATTTTGGAAAAATCAAAAAAGGAGATAAGGTAGAACATGTATACGAAGTTACCAATACAGGAAAAAATCCATTAATAATCTCTGAAGTTAAGCCTGGATGCGGATGTACAGCTCCTGATTTTACTAAAGAACCAATTTTACCAGGTAAAAAAGGAAAAATCACATTGCATTTTGACTCTTCAAATTTCGACGGAAACGTTCAGAAATATGCAGATGTATATGCTAACGTAGAAAAAGCTCCAATTAAATTAACATTCATTGCGAATATTCAACCGTAATTAAAATGAACACACTAACAATATTTTTACAGGCTCAACAAGGAGGAGGATCTTCTATGATGCTCATCATGATGGGGGTCATGTTTGTAGGTTTTTATTTTTTAATGATAAGACCACAAATGAGAAAGCAAAAGCAGGAGAAAAGCTTTCAGGAAAACTTAAAGGTAGGAAGCAGAGTAGTGCTTACTTCAGGTCTTCACGGAAGAATCGCTCAGATTCAGGATGATGGTTTTGTGATTGAAACGCTTTCTGGAAAATTAAAATTCGAAAAAGCAGCGGTATCAAGAGAATTTACTGATGCCCGTTTTGGAGAAAAAGCAACAAAAGCAGCTGAAAAAACTGCTGAGAAAAAAGAAATTGAAACTGAAAAGAAGTAATTTTTTAGTTTAAAAGATAATACGTTTCGGGGCGGTGAATAAAGTTCACCGCCCCGAATTTTTTTATGTATATACTACATCCTCGTTCAGAATGGAGCGAGGATGAGTGAAGGAAGGGTTTAGGCATTAGATTCATCATTTTACAAATTAACGCTTTCACGACTTTACTTCTACAACTATTGAATAGCCTCTACAATATTATAAAACCTGTGTAAAGGTTTGTGTTCTTTGAGGTTTAATTTATCTTTGACAGATGAATCAAAATACCAACAAAACTGTTCTTATTTTAGGTGCTAATTCCGATGTGGCTAAACAATGTATCCTGCTCTATCTTAAAAAGGGATTTTCTGTTATTGCGGCATCACGAAATACAGCTGAGCTAGATGATTTAGCAAGAATTAATAACTTGGATGAATCGAAGATGAAGGTTTTGTATTTTGATGCCGTAGATTTTGATTCTCATCAAAAGTTTTATGATGAGCTTCCGGTAAAACCTCATATTGTCGTATATGCAGCTGGTTTTCTGGTGGATAATGAAAAGGCTTTAAGGGATTTTAAAGGAGCTCAGCAAATGATGCAGGTTAATTATATGGGAGCCGTTTCTGTTCTTAATATTATTGCCATGGATGAGACTAATACAGGGCTCGAAAGAATTGTAGGACTTTCTTCGCTTTCCGGAGTAAGAGGAAGGAAAAGTAATTTTGTTTATGGAAGTACAAAAGCAGCATTTACACAGTACCTGGCAGGATTGAGACAGGAGTTGGCTTCAAGAAAAGTAATTGTTAACGCTTTAGTCATCGGTTATATTCGTACTAAAATTAATGCGGGATTAGAATTGAATGAATCTTTAATCATGGAGCCGGATTATGTTGCGAAATTTATTGTTAATGCAGGAGGTTCTTTTATTGTTGTACCCGGTTTCAAGTGGAAAATAATTTATCATATTTTGAAAATTTTACCTGAGAGCCTGGTGGCGAAATTACCTTGATTTTTTGTATTTAGATTATGTTTTGTGTAATTTATTTTCTTTCAATGTGGATTTTGTATTAATATTTTGTCTTTGTTCTAGTGTTTGGGTATTTGTTTTTGATGAAGCTAGGTTCATCGAAATTGGAAATTCGTGTTTTTTTGATTATTTTTAGACTCCAAAATATTTCTTTTATAGAATTCGATTTCTAAAATGATCATTGATTGAAGCTGAAAAGCTGTTCTGCTATCCAACTTATTTTATATATAATTAATACATACTTTGGCCAAAAAGGTCTAAAGTTTGTTTCTATTGGAACCAGCTACATTGATCAGTCTCATTTTATGGAATCTGATTCATATAGAACATGAATGCATATTTAACATTTCAACATAAAAATAAGTAGTAAACAAATGGACGATTTAAAATTGAACAATATTCAACAACATTGGGATAGCCTGATAACTTCAGCTATTGCATGGGCACCCAAAATCATTACAGCTGTGATTTCAGCATTTTTGATATACATCATCGGATCGTGGATGATAAGGATGATCAAAAGACTGGTTGAAAAAGCTTTTAAAAAGCGCAATATGGATGCTTCTTTACAGCTTTTTCTTTTAAATATTATTAACTGGGGGCTTAATATCCTGCTCTTTATTGTTGTCGTTACCCAATTAGGCGTACAGACATCTGCTTTTGTAGCGATGATTGGTGCCGCCGGTTTAGCAGTAGGTTTAGCTTTACAAGGTTCTCTAACTAATTTTGCAGGGGGAATACTTATTTTATTATTAAAACCATTTAGGATTGGAGATTTTATTTCCGCCAGTTCAGGGGTTTCAGGGACTGTAAATGCAATAGATATATTTCATACAAGACTAATCACTCCGCAAAATCAACTGATTGTAATACCTAATGGAGAAATTTCAAATAAAAGTATTACTAACTACACCCAGTTAGGGACCCGAAGAACATGGTTTGATATAGGGGTTTCTTATAATGCTGATTTGAAGCAGGCCAAAGATATATTAATGGAAGTAATTACGAATAATCAATATGCTCTTAAAGACCCGGCACCACAAGTGGTTGTGACTGAACTTGGAGATAGTGCAGTGAATTTATCGGTAAGGGTGACAACGACCAACGAAAATTACTGGGCAATGAATGAGGAATTGATTATAGCTTGTAAGAAAGCTCTTGATAATGCTGGAATTGAAATTCCTTTCCCGCAAAGAGATGTACATGTTTATAATAAATAATATATCACTTCATAAGACAAAAATTCCTGTAGACACTACAGGAATTTTTTTATTTTATGGAAGGTTAAAATCTTAATCACAAAATAGGCTAAAGGTTTTGCAATAGATCTAACGCTTTTACCATATCAATTCCCTTTCCTAAAACTGGTTTAAACAAATCTCCTTTTTCTTTAATTCTGTCCAGAGCATTATGAATGTTAAAATCAGTAGGTTTTAAACCTGGTTTCAGTTCATCCCATTCCAAAGGCATCGAAACAGAAGCTCCTTCTTTAGGTCTTAAGCTATAAGCACTTGCTAATGTTTGTCCTGTTCGGTTTTGCAGGTAATCGAGATAAATTTTCTTATCGTCCCTTTTTTGTAAACTTCTTTCTAATGTGGTTATCTTGGGAAGCTTGTCATAAACTTGTTTCATCAATATATGAGCGAAATCTTTCACCTGTTCAAAATCATATTTTCCACCCATAGGAATATAGATATGAATTCCAGTACTTCCTGATGTTTTACAATATCCTTTAATTTTAATTGAATTTAAAACTTCGTTAACCTGAAGGGCAGTTTCAATAACATCATCAAATGTATTTTTCTTTGAAGGATCAAGGTCTAAGACAAGGTAGTCAGGATGTTCCAGATCCGGGAGTGAACTATTCCAGGGATTGAGGTCAATGCATCCTAGATTATTGAGGTAAGCCAACGTTGCTTTATCATTACAATAAATATAATCGATATACTTATCATTAGATTCTGAGTAGACCTTTGTTGTTTTAACCCATTCAGGAATATGATCACTCGCATCTTTCTGATAAAAACCCTGTTCTTCAATCCCATTGGGGAAACGGTTTAAAGATAATGGACGATTCTTCAAATAAGGGAGAATATAATCTGCAATAGATTGATAATATTCCACAACGTCACCTTTGGTAATGCCGTCTTTTGGAAAATATATTTTATCCTGATTGGTGAGTTTTACGGAATGCCGGTTTAATGTGATTTCCTTTTCTTTTTCAGATGTTGTGTCGGTTTTTTTGGAAGAGGTTTTAGCTTTCATTTCTTTAAGTTTTTCTTTGGAGGGTTTCGTTTTGTCTGTTGTCCCTTTAATATCTTCCGGTTCTTTATCCTCACGAATTGCTATAAAAACCGGATGGCGGAAGATACCGTCTTTTGTAATTTCAGAATATTTTATTTCACATACCAATTCCGGTTTTACCCAGGTGACCGGCATATTGGTTTTAGGAATATCTTCAAAAGGGGATTGTTTTATGACAAGTTTTTTCAACTCTTCATGCAGCTTGCTAAGAGACTCTGCATTAAAGCCTGTTCCTGTATGGCCTGAGTAAATTAACTGATCTCCTATATATTTCCCCAAAATCAAAGCTCCAAAGCCTTTTCTCGACCCTCTGGGTTCTGTAAACCCACAGATAATAGCTTCATCGGTATTGGTAAATTTTATTTTAAGCCAATCACTATTTCTGTAATTTTCGAGATAGAGGCTGTTTGATTTTTTAGCAATCATGCCCTCCAGTTTCATTTTCTTCATCTGGTTGAAAAATGCAATGCCTTTTTCAGGAATATGGTCACAATATTTGATGGTATCAGTTTCTACCAATGCTTCTTTTAATAATTCCTTTCGTTGGATAAGCGGAAGATCTTCGGTAGAATGGCCATTAAGCCAAAGCAGGTCAAATACCTGATAAACCAAAGCTAAATCGGGATGATCTCCGATTTGTTGTAGTAGTTGAAAGTCAGGTCTTCCTTCATTGTTATAAGCAACAATCTCACCGTCTATAACCATTTTATATTTTTGCCGGCTGAAATCCCGTGCTACTTTTTCAAATTTTGATAGAAAGGAAATTCCGTTTCTTGAATAGAAAAGAGGTTCTTCATTTCTGAGATCTGCAACCGCTCTGTATCCGTCCCATTTTATTTCAAAAACCCATTCTTTATCATCAAATGCTTTTTCAAAGGATTTGGCAAGCATTGGCTTAATAAAGTTTTTAAGTTTTTTTTCGTGGGTTAATATATTGAAGTTCTGGAATTTTTTTTGTGGAGCTATTACTTCTTTTTGTCGTTTTTTAGGCTTTTTTTTTCCTCCAGAAACTGAGTCACCAATGATTTGGGCGAGGTATTATCTTCAGCATCATAAGGACTTTCTGCAAACTCATCTTTATGTTTTATGAGTAACCATGCATTATTCTCAGCATTTTTCATTTTTACTAAAGCAAATTCTCCTTTTAGTTTTTTACCATGCAAAATGAATTTTAATGAACCTGATTTCAGCTCTTTCAACAATTCCTTTTCATCAGAAAGTTTAGCATTTTCTTCCAATGGTTCATAAGTTCCGTTATCCCATACTTCTACCTGTCCAGCTCCGTAATTCCCTTCAGGGATATTTCCTTCAAAATCTTTATAATCATAAGGGTGGTCTTCAACCATCATGGCGAGTCTTTTATCATGGGGATCCAGGGATGGACCTTTAGGAACTGCCCAGCTTTTTAAAACGCCATCCATTTCCAGACGAAAGTCATAGTGGAGACGAGAGGCAGCATGTCTTTGAATGACAAAGATAAGCTTGTCTTTACTTTTTTTTGCCTTGCCTTTAGGTTCGCTTGTTTCATTGAACTTGCGCTTTTCCTGATAATCTTTTAAAGCCATTCCGATGCTGTTTTAGAGTTAGGTTTTTGTAGACTGGCTTTTAACTGAGCCATTAAATCAATTACTTTACCTTCTTTTGCAGGTTCTGCTTTTTGTGCTTTTATATTTTTACCTTTTGCTTTTTGTTTGATGATTTTCATCAATGCTTCTGAGTAGGTGTCTTTATATACGCTAGGATCAAATGTTTCGGAGAGCTGTTGGATAAGGCTTTTGGCCATCTTTAATTCAGCGGGTTTAGGAGCTTTTTTGGCAGGAATTTTCAGATCTTTATAATCTCTGATCTCCTGGTTAAAACGTAACCGGTTTAAAACGAGTATCTCATCATTATATGGGCGGATCATTCCGATAGCCTCACTTTCACGAAGAACAAAGGTTCCGATTCCAACCATTTTGGTTTCCTGTAAGGCTTTTATAAGTAATCTGTAGGCATTTTCTCCATTTTTCTGAGGTTCCAGAAAATAGGGAGTTTCAAAATACACGCTGTCTACTTCTGTTTCTTTTACGAAATGTTCAATGGAAAGTATTTTTGTTTTTTCAGGACTTGCCGCTTCATAATCCTTATCCTCAAGAACGATGTATTTATCTTCCATCAGATAGGCTTTCACAATGTTTTCCCATTTTACTTCCTTACCTGTTTTTTCGTTAACTCTTTTGAATTTGATATTAGAAAAGTCAGATTTATCAAGCATGTCTAAATCTAATTTACTCGTTTCTGTTGCGGAATAAATCTTAACAGGAATATTCACTAATCCAAAACCGATGGCCCCGTTCCATATTGCTTTCATTGTCTTACGTTTTTAAAAATCAAGCAATTAATGTACCATCAAAGGATGTCAATCAGAGCGCTTCTGCTTTTATTACCAATTGGCAATTGTCGATTTTAAGGATTTGCCTACCTTTAAAATTCCAATGGACGGAACTATGAAAGAACTATTTGATTACATCAGGAAATTTGGAATACTTAGTGAGGCTGAGGAAGCATTAATTGCTGATGGGGTTCAGGAAATGGTTATCGGAAAAGGAGAAATATTTGTAGAAGCGGGTAAGGTCAGTCAGAAAATTGCTTTTGTAAAACAAGGAGTATTCAGATCGTTGTATTATAATAAACAGGGTGATGATTTTACAAGATACTTTATTTATGAAGGCCGGTTCATTGGAGACTTTCATGGTTTTGCTGATCAGCTTCCTGCTCATGAGTATATTGAGGCTATTACAGATGCCGTTTTACTTGTGATTGATCTTGATCATTTTAAAATTCTTGAAAGAGAAATAGCTATATGGCCTGTGTTGTTTGCCAGAATCCATGGCTTTGTAGCTGAGAATAAACTTAAGGTAGCCAGTATCATGCTGAATCAGGATGCAAAATCCCGCTACATTCATTTTTTAAATCATTATCCGGGATTAGCGAATAGGGTACCCCAATCCATGCTGGCTTCTTACCTTGGGATTACTCCTTCTTCATTCAGTCGCATCAGAAAAAATATATCTTAGATTTCTTTTTTGCCAAATGGCAATTGCCCTGCTTTCGACATGTAATAGCTTTGCCATATAAAAAGAAAATTTTATACATATGGATATTGTACTAGGTTTACAGTGGGGTGATGAGGGAAAAGGAAAGTTTATTGACCTGATCAGTGAAAATTATGATATTACAGCCCGATTCAATGGTGGCTCAAATGCCGGACATAGTATTGAACGAAATGGGAAAAGAATTACCCTTAAAATGATTCCTTCAGGAATTTTTATGCAGGGAGTTCAGAATGTTATCGGAACAGGAACTGTTATTGATCCTGTAAGTTTTAAAAAAGAAATTCTGAACCTTCAGATTTTTGATAAAACTGTTCAGCCGGAAACCAATATAATTATTTCTAAAAAAGCACATTTGGTAATGCCTACCCATAGGCTTCTGGATATTTTTATGGAAGAAAATCCGGATTATACTACGATTGGAACTACTAAAAATGGTATTGCTCAGGCATACTCAAATAAAATATTAAGACAAAATCTGAGAGTAGGGGATATGTTTTCTTCAGATTTTCAAAGCAGGGCACAGCATATTTTGGAAAGAGATTACAGGATGCTGAAAGATGCCGGAATGATTGTTCTGCCTGCTTTAGAGGAAATCAGTAAAGAATTTTTTGAGGCAGTAGACTTCCTGAAAAAGTTCAATTGTACAGAAACTGAGATTTATCTTAATAAAGCCCTATCCGAAGGGAAAAGAATATTGGCAGAAGGTTCTCAGGCCGCAATGTTGGATATTGATCATGGTACCTATCCGTATGTAACATCTTCCTCAACAACGGCATCAGGTGCCAGCAGTGGTCTGGGCGTTTCACCGAAAAAGATCGGTGAAATTTATGGAATTGCAAAAGCTTATTGCACCAGAGTTGGAAATGGAGCATTTCCAACAGAGCTTTTAGACGAATTTGGAGATGATCTCAGAATGAAGGGAAACGAATTTGGTTCGAATACAGGTAGGCCAAGAAGGATCGGATGGCTGGATCTGCCTGCCTTAAGGTATGCGGTAATGATCAATGGTGTTACCCAATTGGTTTTCACCAAAGCAGATGTATTAAGTGGTTTGAAGTCTATAGCTGTCTGTACCCATTACGAATTAGAAGATGAAGCTATTGAAACAACTGCATCAACACTTCCTGAAAATGCTAAACCTGTATTGAAATGGGTAGAAGGCTGGAATGCTGATTTTTTGAAAATAAAAAATGTCTCAGAATTACCAAAAGAATTAATGGACTTTCTGGTCTTTCTGGAAACAGAATTAGGAATTCCTGTGGGGTATCTTTCGATAGGGCCAGGAAGAGAACAGATTATAAAAATGAATTAGAGTATACTTATTTTCATAGAAATAAAAAAGCGGAGAAATTATTCTCCGCTTTTAATTTTATGCTTTTAAATTCAATTTTAATTCTAACTCATCCAGCTGTGCATCAGCAATAGATGCTGGAGCATCAATCATGACGTCACGCCCTGAATTGTTTTTAGGGAATGCAATATAATCCCTGATTACTTCATTGCCATCCAGGATTGCGACCAAACGGTCAAACCCGAAAGCTAAACCACCATGTGGAGGTGCTCCATATTTGAAAGCGTTCATTAAGAACCCAAATTGAGCTTCAGCTTCTTCTTTGCTGAATCCAAGAAGGTCAAACATTTTGGACTGAAGATCTCTGTCAAAAATCCTGATAGATCCACCACCGATCTCGTTTCCGTTTAAAACCATGTCATAAGCGTTGGCTCTAGCCTTACCAGGATCTGTTTCCAATAAATGAATGTCTTCAGGTTTTGGAGATGTGAAAGGATGGTGCATCGCATGGTATCTCTGCGTTTCTTCATCAAATTCCAATAATGGGAAGTCAACAACCCAAAGTGGTGCAAATACGTTTCCGTTTCTCAATCCAAGACGATTTCCAAGCTCCATTCTCAATGCGGAAAGTTGTGCTCTTACTTTATTTTCATTTCCGGAAAGAATCAGCATCAAATCTCCTTCTTTAGCTCCGAACTTCTCTATAATCTTAGCAAGGTCTTCTTCATTATAGAATTTATTGACAGATGATGTTTTTACGCCATCGTTTTGGAATTTAACCCAAACCATTCCTGAAGCGCCAATTTGTGGACGCTTTACCCAATCTACCAATTCATCGATTTGCTTTCTCGTGTAATCTGCACATCCTTCGACATTGATCCCAACTACCAGCTCAGCATCATCAAATATTTTGAAATCTTTTCCTTTTACCAATTCGTTGAGTTCTACGAACTCCATTCCGAAACGGATATCCGGTTTGTCATTTCCATATTTTCTCATGGCATCCGCGAATGTCATTCTTGGGAAATTTCCAAACTCCTGTCCTGTAATGTCTTTTAAAAGGGTTTTGGTCATTCCTTCAAAAACATTCATAACATCTTCCTGCTCTACAAAAGCCATCTCGCAGTCGATCTGAGTAAATTCAGGCTGTCTGTCAGCTCTAAGATCTTCATCACGGAAACACTTTACAATCTGGAAATATTTATCCATTCCACCCACCATCAAAAGCTGTTTGAAAGTTTGTGGTGATTGTGGTAATGCATAAAATTGTCCGGGATTCATTCTGCTCGGTACCACAAAGTCTCTGGCTCCTTCAGGAGTAGATTTGATAAGTACCGGAGTTTCTACTTCGATGAACCCTTCTTCTGAAAGGTAATTTCTTACTTTCTGGGCCATCTTATGGCGGAAGATTAATTTATCTTTTACCGGATTTCTTCTAATATCCAGGTAACGGTATTTCATTCTTAATTCTTCACCTCCGTCAGTTTCATCTTCAATAGTGAAGGGAGGAAGCTGTGAGTCGTTAAGAACAGTTAGCTTTTCAACTAAAATCTCAATTTCTCCGGTTGGGATATTTGGATTTTTGCTTACTCTCTCAATTACTTTTCCGGTAACCTGAATTACAAATTCACGACCTAATTTTTTAGCTTCTTCCATCAATTGAGCAGAAGAACGATCCTGATCGAATACCAACTGAGTAATCCCATAACGATCTCGTAAATCTATCCAAATCATAAATCCTTTATCACGGATAGTTTGTACCCATCCTGAAAGTGTAACTTCTTCGTTAAGATTTTTTAGAGATAATTCTCCGTTGGTGTGTGTTCTGAACATTGATAAAATTTTTTGCAAAGATAATATTATTTTTTGCTAAAACTTTCCATATGCTAAGTCTTAATCATTTTCAAATTGATATTTTTGGCACATATTAAATATGAATAAAACTCATGACAAAATATATAGACTTTTTTAAGAGGGCATTTAGTGGTGAAGAAGTAGACTATACTAAGATCACTATCAGAAGCGCTGTGCTTCTTTTAGCCATTCCGATGATGCTGGAAATGGCGATGGAATCTGTATTTGCATTGGTAGACCTGTACTTTGTTGGACATCTGAAAGAAAGCGGTTATGCAATACAAAGTGTGGGGCTTACAGAATCTGTTCTCTCTGTAATGTATTCAATTGCAGTCGGGATGAGTATGGCAGCCACAGCTTTGGTGGCAAGAAGAATTGGTGAAAAAAATCCTGAGCAGGCCTCCAGAAGTGCCGCGCAGGTTTTACTGGTTTCTATTGCTATTACTTTTATTCTGAGTTTATTTGGAGCGATATATGCTGAAGAAATTTTAATTCTGATGGGTTCTAAACCCGAAGCAGCAGCTTATGGTAAGGATTTCACAAGGATTATGATGGGCAGCAGCGTTATTATAATGCTTTTGTTTTTGATTAACGGGATTTTCAGAGGAGCGGGAAATGCTGCTATTGCTATGAAAAGTTTATGGATTGCCAACATCGCTAATATTATCCTTTGTCCCATATTGATTAGAGGTCTTGGCCCTATTCCGGCTATGGGATTGACTGGAGCAGCTCTTGCTACAACGATAGGAAGAAGTATTGGGGTTATGTATCAATTGTATCATCTTTTAGTTGCAGATACACAGATTCGTATAAAATTAAATTACTTTAAACCTGATTTCGGATTAATAAGATCCGTCGTGAAAATAGCAACTCCTGGAATCTTCCAGTTTGTTATTGCGTCATGCAGCTGGATCTTTCTGGCTCAGCTTGTAGCAACTTCAGGTGGAGAGGATGCTTCTGCCGGTTACCAGACTGCTCTTAGACTGATGATGTTTTTTATGCTTCCGGCTTGGGGATTAAGCAATGCTGCCTCTACCCTGGTGGGGCAAAATATGGGGGCGAATGAAATGCTGAGAGCAGAACAATCCGTGATGAAGACTGTAAAGTATAATGTTATTTTTATGCTGATTGTCAGTTTAATATTCTTTATTTTAGGAGATGTATTAGTCGGCTTTTTTACTCAGGAAAACGAAATCAAAAGTTTTGCTAAAAATGCGCTACACATTATGAGTGTAGGATTTATTTTCTATGGAATAGGGATGGTTATGATCAATGCCTTTAACGGAGCAGGAGATACATGGACTCCGACCTGGGTGAACTTTTTCGGATTCTGGATGTTTCAGATTCCATTAGCTTATTTTCTTTCCAAGCATCTGGGAATGGGGCCAAAAGGTGTTTTTATTTCGATTCCCGCTGCAGAAACGCTGATTACTATAGTTGCATTTATTTTGTTTAAGAAAGGAAAATGGAAAACCATTAAGGTTTAGATTTATAAAAACTTTAACAGCGTGAGTGCTTCAGTTTTTGTTTAGATTTCTTAAATTCGTAGATATCAACCAATAATAATTACTATGGGAAAAGGAGACAAAAAATCAAGAAGAGGTAAAATTAATAACGGAAGCTACGGAAAAAGAAGACCTAGAAAAGCCTCTAAATCATCTGTAACTTCAGAAGAACAAACCAAGAAGTAACATCATAAAAAAAGACCAAAGAATAAATCTCTGGTCTTTTTTTATATTTAAATTAAATTATTTTCCAAAAATACTACCCAGGATACCCCCTAGTCCGCCTTGTTGTTTTTGTTGTCCACCTCCAAGAACATTTCCTAAAATATCGTTTAAAGGATTTCCTGAAGATTGAGACTGCCCACCGCCACCAAGGACACTTCCAAGAATGTCGTTCAGTGGATTAGACTGCTGTGACTGAGCTTGGTTAGAAGCACTTCCAAGGATTCCTCCTAATAAATCTCCTAATCCTCCAGCTCCAACATTGTTCTGTTGTTTTTCTTTACCGATATATCCCATAATAACAGGAGCAAGCATAGCTAGAACGGGTCCGATTTTATCTATTGAGATTCCTGTATTCTGTGATAACTGGTTTTCAACATTTTGTTTATCGCTACCGAAAATATTATTAAGGATTGATCCTCCTTCTGCTTGTCTGGTCTCTACTTGAGAAGCATCATCTAAAATACTTCCATCGTGATCTTTTTCCAAAGCTTTATTCAGAGCCTCAGCTTCTTTTGAATCTTTAGATTTATTTCTTAAGTATGAAATAATTAATGGGGCTGCTACAGCCAGCAAAGCAATAATCTGGTTTTTACTGATTCCAAATTTATTTTCTGCTTGTTGTGCTACTTGGTTGCTTGTGCTTCCTGTAAGCAAATCGATTAAATTCATAGTTTGTGCTTATTTAAATTATTAAGTAAACCAAAGTTATCAAAAAATATTCCCTAATAATTTTTTTACCCTTAAATAACTGTTAAAGTTTGTTATTTTATATAAGGTATTGATTTTCAGTTTAATTTTTTAAAATCGGAACATTAGAACATGCCTCCCCAAACATTAATGATTTTACAATCGGTTGCAATTGTTCTACCAACTCAACGTAAGCATTTTCAGGGATCTCTTTATCTGAACACCCTTTTACTAGAACCCTTTTTCCAATCAGATCATCAAAATCATAGGTTTGTATGGCGTTGTGCATAAGGATTACTTCTAAATCCTCACGATTACCAAAAACTATTTTTTTAGCTACCCCCGTTAGTTTAGCAGTTAATACAAAATATGCCCATAACGGAACGATCGCATCGGCCGAGTTATAAATATGAATATAAGTATCGGTGTAATCTTCAGTATTAATGGCTGCTACTTTTTCACGGAAATCTTTTTCCTTAAGAATCATTTCCTGAAATAGAAAATCCTTGAGATCAATACCTTTTCGCGCTCCTTTCGGAACGAGCTGGGCAAGATCAAAATTAACTAAGCCGCTTTCATTTACTTTATTTCTGATTTCAAATTCTTCTGACATTTTTATCATTATCTTTGAACAAATTTACAAATTAAGATTCAACAACGTTTTAATTTGTTCTCTATCCTTATTATAGAAATGAAATATTATATTATTGCCGGAGAAGCATCGGGAGATTTACATGGAAGTAATTTAATGAAAGCTTTAAAAAGTAAAGATCCGGATGCGGAGTTTAGATTCTGGGGTGGCGATCTTATGGCCCAGCAGGGAGGTACTTTAGTAAAGCATTATCGTGATTTAGCTTTTATGGGATTTTTGGAAGTTGCCATGAATCTTAAAACGATTTTGAATAATATTAAATACTGTAAAGAGGATATTAAAAATCATAAACCTGATGTGCTGATTTTAGTGGATTATCCTGGATTTAATCTGAGAATTGCCAAGTTTGCCAAAGAATTAGGAATTAAAGTGATCTATTATATCTCCCCTCAGCTTTGGGCCTGGAAAGAAGGTCGGGTGGAAATTATAAAGAAGTATGTTGATGAAATGCTGGTTATTCTTCCTTTTGAAGAAGATTTTTACAAAAAGCATGGAGTTCATTCTCATTTTGTAGGTCATCCTTTGCTTGATGCCATCTCAAGTTTACAAAATATTGATCCTGAAAATTTTAAAAAAGAGAATGGATTCAATGAAAAGGAGATTATTGCTCTTTTGCCGGGATCCAGAAAACAGGAGGTTGAAAAAATGCTTGAAATGATGCTTTCAGTAAGGCCTTATTTTGAAAACTATCAATTTGTAATTGCCGGAGCACCAAGTCTTCCCAAAGAATTTTACCAAAAATATGTAGATGATAACGTTCATTTTGTTTCTAACAGAACCTATGATTTACTTCGATGTTCAAAAGCTGCGCTGGTGACATCCGGAACAGCAACTCTGGAGACGGCTTTGCTTAATGTTCCTGAAGTCGTATGCTACAGGGGAAGCACAATTTCTTATGCAATTGCCAAAAGATTGGTGAAAAATATTAAATATATTTCGCTGGTCAATTTAATTATGGACAGGGAAGTTGTCAAAGAATTGATCCAAAATGATTTGAACACTGAAAATCTGGTTAAAGAATTAAAAATGGTTCTGGAAGGTGAAAAAAGATCTCAGGTTTTGAGTGATTATGAGCTTTTACGGGAGAAACTTGGTGGAAGCGGAGCAAGTGATCATGCTGCTGAGGTAATACTAAAAGGTTAAATTAAATATTTAACAATAAAATAATATGAATCGAGGGAATTTTTTTTCTGCGATTTTTTTATTTTGAATCTGTGGTATGTATGAATTTTATTTATCTATTTTTGCTTTAGTTATGTAAATATTTCTAAAATATATCTTTTAGGATAAAAACTAATAATCTATGACGACAAGAAGGTCTTTTCTCCGGCAAAGTCTGCTTGCAGCTGGTGGTCTGATGATTCCCAGCTCATCTTTTGCCAACTTTATTTTATCAGGTAACAAGAAAGTTATTGTAATTGGTGCTGGATTTTCCGGGCTGGCGGCAGCTTATAAATTAGATCCTCGAAAATTTGATGTAACCGTTTTAGAAAGTCAAAATTCTATTGGAGGAAGAGTCTTTTCTCATAGAATGAGAAATGATCTTATCATTGAGCTTGGTGCAGAGTGGGTGGGGAATTCACACACACGCATTCTTACGCTTTGTGATGAAATGAAACTGAAGCTGGATAATAACCAGATGGATACGCATGTTTTATACAAAGGTATTTACAGTCCTTCTAAAAAGTCACATTACACTAAAGAATGGGATGATACATTTGATAGGTTGTTGGAAAATTACAGAAATTTTACTGAGGATGATAAAGAGCTGCTTGATCAAATGGACTGGTGGCGGTATTTAGTCAACAATGGTTGTAAGGGCAGAGATTTGGATCTGCGTGAATTATTTGACAGTACAGATTTTGGAGAAAGCATACGACAGGTTTCCGCGAATTCAGCACTTTCTGAATATTTTGAAAATATTACAGATGAAGGCAGGAGAAATAAGACAAATAACCAAATGGATCAGAAGATTATTGGAGGGAACAGAAGACTAGCTGATAAGCTTTCCGAAAAAATAGGCGAGAAAAGAATTCTCCTAAATCATACCGTAACCCGGATTGAGCAAGGAAATAAGGTGAAAATATTTTGTTCTAACGGTAAAGTTTTTGAAGCAGATAAGGTGATCTGTACTTTGCCAACTTTTGCCTTAAAAAAAATTGATTGGAAACCAGGTTTACCGGAGAATAAAATAGAGGCTCTTAATGAGCTTCAATATGCCCGAATAAATAAACACGCCATGTTGTTTGAAAAAAGGTTCTGGAAAGCCGAAAACTTTGATATGGTAACGGATCAGCTACCTCATTATTTTTATCATGCTACACAAAATCAACCAGGAACAGCCGGAGTGCTGATTTCGTACAGTATTGGTGATAAAGCTGCGGTGATTGCGAATCAAAGTCATGAGATGAATTTTAAAAGTATACAGGAAACTTTACATCCTGTTTTTGGAAATATACAGCCTAATCTTTTGCAACAGGAGAATTATTATTGGGGGAATGATGACCGCTCAAGAGGGTCTTATGCACTTTACGGACCTGGGCAATGGGGAC
The DNA here is from genome assembly GCF_002285635.2 of Chryseobacterium piperi. Taxonomy (NCBI): domain Bacteria; kingdom Pseudomonadati; phylum Bacteroidota; class Flavobacteriia; order Flavobacteriales; family Weeksellaceae; genus Chryseobacterium; species Chryseobacterium piperi. The sequence goes on from NZ_CP023049.2 coordinate 3,810,440, forward strand.
GTATCAGACCTATTCTGAAGGAACCTTTTCTGCATACTCATTTTGCGGGTGAACACCTTGCTGATTGGCAGGGGTTTATGGAAGGTGCTATTCAGTCAGGAGAAATAGCAGCTGAGGAGATTATATGATGGATTGAGTTTTAAAATTTTTAATTATTTATAACAAATCACAGGAATTTTTTTCTGTGATTTTTCTTTTGTACAACGGATTTGATCTTATTTTAAAACTTTTAAAATTTTGAAGTGTAAATTTTTAGCTCAATAAATATTTTTGAGTAATACAAATTTTGAATTGAATAAACAACCTCTTCTTATTCTCGTTATATGTTTTATTCTTGGGATATTTTTTCAGGATAAAACAATGCTGGGGGAAACCTATATCTATATTGCTTTTGGAGTTTGCTTGTTAATTTTTATTTCAACCTTTTTTCATGCTTATTTTTTATATAAAATTAAACCTGTTCTGTTGGGGATCATGTTTTTTGGAATGGGAATTATGATTCATTCTTATAACATTCTTTCTACTCTTCCTATACAGCATTTTTCAAATGAAAAGATCATTTTTAAGATTTCTAAAAAATTAAATTCAACAGAAAAATATAAGAAATATGAATCTTTTATTCAGGTTGGAAAACAGCAGTTGAATTCCATTTTATTTATTCCTAAGGATAAGGGTGTCCTTGATTTCAATCATTATTACCAGGCAACTGCCTATATTAGTAAGGTGAAACCTCCCCAATTCGATTTCCAGTTTGACTATGCGGGATATTTGAAGAGAAAAAATATTGAATATCAATCGTATGTTTCAGGTGATATTGTGGGCGTTATGCGAAATGATCTGACAATCAAAGAAAAGGTTTCTCAAAAAAGACTTGATGTTTTGCAAAAGATTGATCAATCGGGTATTTCTTCTGAAAGCAAAGCTTTTCTGAAAGGAATTATTCTGGCAGACAGGACGGAGTTGAGTTCTGTGGTTGTTCAGGATTTTAACCGGTCAGGATTGGTTCATCTTCTTGCCATTTCGGGAACGCATATTATGGTCATCTTTGGGTTGTTCTATTTTCTTTTAAAAGCTTTTCTTCCGTTGAGGTTTAGGAAATATGTTATCATCATAAGTCTGCTGTTTATTTGGTTGTTTGCTGCATTTATAGGATTTGGTAATTCTGTCCTGCGTGCATGTACGATGCTGACGGTGTATTTTATCTATGTTTTGCTTCAGAGAAAAACCGATGTATTGCATTCTATGGCTCTGGCTGCTTTTATTATTTTGATTATTGATACTCAGGAACTTTTTAATCTCGGATTTCAATTGAGCTTTGTGGCAGTCCTTGGAATTTTTTGGTTGAATAAGCCTATATTAAAACTTTTTCCTAAACAGGATCATTATCTGAAGAAGCTTATTTTTAATACGGTTTCTATTTCAATTTCGGCTCAGCTTGCTACTTTACCTCTGATTTTGTATTATTTCCATCAGTATTCATTGATTTCAATTCTTGCCAATTTTATCGTTGTTCCCTTTTCTGAGCTTATCATTGTATTCTCATTTGTAATGGCAATTTTAATTGCATTGAATCTGGATTTCAATATAATCAATATTGGATATGATTTTGTAATTAGGGGATTGTTGAAGTGCATCCACTGGTTTGCGGAGCTTGAAATTTTATTTTTCGAAAATATTTCAATGAATTTGCTGGAAGCTTTCGTCTTATTGGTTATTATTTATTGGCTGAGGTTCGTGATTCTCAAATTTAATTTTAAAAACAGTATGGTATTGATAATGGGTATTTTAGTATTTTTTATTGTAAGTTCTGTTTTTAATGTTATTGAGAATCAGAAAGAAGAGGTCTTGGTTCATCATGTGGGTCATGAGAAAGTATTTTCAGTCAAAGAAGGAGATAGGGTCTGTTTTTGGATGAAAAATAGTATGGATCAGGATAAAGTCTCTAAATACGTTATAAATCCATACTGCTCGTCAAGAAGGCTGAAATATATTCAATTGAAAAATTTTCCGGAGCTGACGAAAAAGATTATGTATAAGGGTAAAATTTATGATATAAATTAATTGTTTTATTTTTTTTGTTTTTCCTTTATCTATAATACTTTAGGCTCTTATTTAGAAAGATTACAAACTGGCTAATTGTGAGATTTCTCACTTTTCAATATTGTTAACATTTCTTAATTTTGTAGAAATTCAAATTTAAACTTAATATGGCAGGTTTAACGAGTTCTACAATAGGTAGAAAATATGCTATGGCATTATCAGCTATGTTTTTGCTGATTTTTCTTATTCTGCATTTAACAACAAATTTATTATCTGTTATAAATCGGGATGCTTTCAATACGGCATCAGATTTTATGGGGTATAATCCTTTTGTTCAGTTTTTAATGCAGCCTATTCTTGGTTTTGCAGTTATTTTCCATTTTGTTATGGGATTTGTACTGGAGATTAAGAATAATAAAGCGCGTCCTATTAAGTATGCATCTAACGACGCTTCTGTGAATTCTTCATGGATGTCCAGAAATATGCTTATTTCTGGAGCTGTTATTTTGGCTTTCTTGGCGCTACACTTATATGATTTCTGGCTACATGAAATAAACTACAAGTATGTAGAGGGACTAACTCCTGATGCAGAACGTTTCTGGCCGGAATTACATGAAAAGTTTGCTGACATCTGGAGAGTAGCTTTGTATGTGATCTCATTCGTATTATTGGGATTACACCTTGCTCACGGGTTTCAGTCTTCTTTCCAGTCAATTGGTGCAAGACACCCTAAGTATACCCCGATTATTATGGCGGTAGGGACATGGTATTCTATCCTGATCCCTCTTGGGTTTATTTTTATTGCATTATTTCATTTTATAACTCAATAATATCAATATACATAGTATGAGTAAATTAGATTCAAAGATTCCAGCAGGTCCTCTTAAGGACAAGTGGAAGCATCATAAAGACCATATGAACCTTGTTGCACCAAACAACAGAGATAAGATTGATATTATTGTTGTAGGTACAGGTTTAGCAGGAGGTTCTGCAGCAGCAACTCTTGCTGAGCAGGGCTATAATGTAAAAGCTTTCTGCTATCAGGATTCTCCAAGAAGAGCGCACTCTATTGCAGCTCAAGGGGGGATCAATGCAGCTAAGAATTACCAGGGAGATGGAGATTCAACGTATAGATTATTCTATGACACCATAAAAGGAGGAGATTACAGAGCAAGAGAAGCTAATGTATACAGATTGGCTGAAGTTTCTGCTAATATTATCGACCAGTGTGTTTCTCAGGGTGTTCCTTTCGGAAGAGATTACGGAGGTCAGCTGGATAACCGTTCATTTGGTGGGGTTCAGGTAAAAAGAACTTTCTACGCAAAAGGACAAACGGGTCAGCAGCTATTATTAGGTGCTTATTCTGCCATGAGCCGTCAGATCGGAAAAGGTAGAATTAAAATGTACAACCGTCACGAGATGTTAGATCTTGTTATTGTAGATGGTAAAGCAAGAGGAATTATTGCAAGGAATCTTGTAACAGGAGAAATTGAAAGACATTCTGCGCACGCAGTAGTTATTGCATCAGGTGGATACGGAAATGTTTATTTCCTTTCTACGAATGCGATGGGATCCAATGTTTCTGCAGCATGGAAAATTCACAGAAAAGGAGCTTACTTTGCTAACCCTTGTTATGTACAGATTCACCCGACGTGTATTCCTGTTCATGGAACACAACAGTCTAAATTAACCTTGATGTCTGAATCATTAAGAAACTCAGGAAGAATCTGGGTTCCTAAAAAGATTGAAGATTCAGTTGCCATCAGAGAAGGTAAATTAAGACCTGAAAATATCAAAGAAGAAGACAGAGATTATTATTTAGAGAGAAGATATCCTGCATTCGGTAACTTAGTACCTAGAGACGTTGCGTCAAGAGCTGCTAAAGAAAGATGTGATGCTGGTTTCGGAATCGAAAATAATGAGACTAAAGAAGGGGTATACCTTGATTTCTCTACAGAGATCATGAAAAAAGGTAAAGAATCCGCTATCGAAAAACATATTCATAACCCGACTGATCAACAGCTTTATGACTTAGGTAAAAGCTGGGTTGAAGAAAAGTATGGTAACTTATTCGTAATGTATGAAAAAATTACTGCGGATGATCCATATAAAACTCCAATGAAGATCTACCCTGCGGTTCACTATACTATGGGTGGTATCTGGGTGGATTACAATCTTCAGTCTACTATCCCTGGATGTTTCGTGATTGGAGAAGCCAACTTCTCAGACCACGGAGCCAACAGACTTGGAGCTTCTGCTTTGATGCAAGGGCTTGCTGATGGATATTTTGTACTTCCTTATACGATTGCAGATTATCTTTCTGCAGACATTAGAACGGGAGAGATTCCTACCAATTCAGGAGCATTCGATGAGGCTGAAAAAGGGATTAAAGATAAAATAGACTTCTTCTTAAACAATAAAGGAACTCATTCTGTAGACTATTTCCATAAGAAATTAGGAAATATCATGTGGAATAAAGTAGGTATGGGAAGAACTCCTGAAGGATTAAAAGAAGCAATTCAGGAAATCGCAGAGGTAAGAAACGAATTCTGGAAAGATGTGAAAGTACCTGGTGAAGGAGAGGGAATGAATACTGAGCTTGAAAAGGCATTCAGAGTAGCAGACTTCCTAGAGCTTGGTCAATTAATGGCTATCGATGCATTGCAGAGAAATGAATCTTGTGGTGGTCATTTCCGTGAGGATCACTCAACTCCTGATGGAGAGGCGGAAAGAGATGACGTAAATTATAAATACGTTGCAGCTTGGGAATATCAGGGATCAGATATCAATCATGAGATTCTGCACAAAGAAGACCTGATTTACGATAACATCGAGGTTAAAACTAGAAGTTACAAATAATCTCCAACCTATAAATATAAAATTATGAGTGCAAAAAAAGGCTTACATCTTACGCTGAAAATTTGGAGACAAAAAAATAATAAATCTAAAGGTCAGTTTGAGACCTATAAAATATCGGATGTTTCTACAGACTCTTCATTTTTGGAGATGCTGGACATTCTTAATGAAAATTTAATTAACGAAGGAAAAGAACCGATTGCTTTCGATCACGACTGTCGTGAAGGAATCTGTGGTATGTGTTCTCTTTATATCAATGGTAGAGCTCATGGTCCTGATACAGGGATCACCACTTGTCAGCTTCACATGAGAATGTTCAAAGACGGTGAAACGATCGTTATTGAACCATGGAGAAGCGCAGCTTTCCCGGTAATTAAAGACTTAATGGTAGACAGAAGTGCATTTGACAGAGTAATGGCTGCAGGAGGATTCATTTCTGTGAATACTTCTGGAAATACATTGGATGCCAATGCTATTCTTGTTCCTAAAGAAGATGCGGATAAAGCAATGGATGCAGCAGCATGTATCGGTTGTGGTGCTTGTGTAGCTACATGTAAAAATGGTTCTGCCATGTTATTTGTAGGTGCTAAAGTTTCTCAGTTTGCATTACTTCCTCAAGGTAGGGTTGAGGCACAGAGAAGAGTTCTTAACATGGTTCAGGCTATGGATGAAGAAGGATTTGGTAACTGTTCCAACACTGGTGCTTGTGAAGTAGAATGTCCTAAAGGAATTTCTTTAGAGAATATTGCAAGAATGAACAGAGAATACATGTCAGCATTAGTAGACAAAGGATAAAACTAATTAAAATAGTTCAAAAAAATCGTCTCCTTATTGGGTGACGATTTTTTTAGTTAAATCTTTCATAAAAAGTAGTATTTAATTGTATTTAGTAAATTGGAAAAACTTATTTTTGTTTAATTATAAAAATCAAAATGAAAAAATATCTTTTATTGTTTATCATCGCAATATTTGTGATGTCTTGCTCTAAAAAAGTAGAAGTAAAAGGAAAAATTACAGGTGGATCTCCATTAGAAAGAATAGAATTCATTGAAGCTTCAGGTGTTGCTACATTACCATTAGCCAACATCGGAGTAAAGAATGACGGAACTTTCTCAGGAAGCTTTGAGGCTCCTAAAAATGGGATGTACCTTATTTCTTATGCAGGAAAACAAAATCTGGTATATCTGAAAAAAGGACAAACCCTTAATATTTCAGGTAACGGAATGACATTCCCTAGCGAATATGTTATCACCGGAGATGCTAAAAAGAACAATGACTTTTTTGCTGCTTCTCAAAAATTCCTTTCTAATTATGCTCAGACCGTGAACATGAATGAACTGATGATGAAAGATGAGAAAGGCTTTCTTCAGGGAATTGAAAAAGTAGGAAAAGATATTACTAAAAATATTGATGAGAACGTTAAAAAGTTCAGTCCTGACAATGAAGTAATCAACTGGAAGAAAAATGACCTTGCAAGTACTTTGCTATCCATTACTTCTCAGTATGAAATGAGACAAAGCCAGAATCCATCATTTAAAGCAAGTAAAGCTTTTGTAGATTATGAGAATAAGCTTCAGGAGAATAAGGATGTAATGATCAAGGAAAATCCTTTATACAGACAATACCTGCTTTCTAAGATGAGTCCGGATTTTCAAAAATATGCTGAAGCTAACGCTAAAGGGAAAACAGATATCACAACATCTGAGTTGTTTGCTCAATATTTAAAAACTAAAAAAGATTTGTCTCAAACTGCTAAGGATTACCTTTTAGCATTTGTAATGGCTCAATCTGATATTCATCCTGGGACACCGGTTAAAACTACGGATAAGATTAAAAAAATCATTGACGAAGATATCAAAGATGCTACTATTAAAAATGACCTGACTAAAATTCAGGTTGCAGTTAATGGAGTAAAAATAGGAGAAGTTGCTCCCGATGCATCTTTAGTAAAGCAAGACGGAAAGTCTTATAAGCTTTCTGAAAACAAAGGAAAACCATATATGTTATTCTTCTATGCATCTTGGAATCCATATATCGGAGAAGCTACAGTTCCTGTATTGAAAGAGGTAGTGAATTTTTATAAATCAAAAATGAATTTTGTATTTGTAAATGTTGACGATACAAAAGATCAGTTTATCAAAACAAGCGGTTCATTATTAAAAGGAATTCCGGGAGTTAATGTATACGGAGACGGAGGATTGGATTCCGATGTTGCTAAGAAATACGGAGTTTATGGATTTAAATTACCTTGCTTTGTAATTATTGATAAAGACGGTAAAATTGCCAGTAGATCTTTTGTTAATTTAGGAGAACCGGAATTAGTAACGATTCTTGATAAATTAACAGGGCTTTCTGCTCCGAAAGTTAACCCTAATGCACAATTACAGCCAGGTTTAGGCGCTGATCCAGCTGCACAACAAGCAGTTCCTCAGCCTCAAAATCCTCAACCTGCTCCAACAAAATAATAAACTTTAACATAGTAGAAAAACCTTGTCCTAGGATAAGGTTTTTTTTATTGTATTTTTGCAAAATAAAACCGAAAGGTTATATTCAACAATATAGAAAAATAGAAGTTATGGATGAACCCGAAAAGGTTTCATTTATCCATAGAAAAGAAATAGAGATTACGAATGAAACTGAAAAGTTGTATTCTTCGCTATTTAGAAAAATAGAAATTTTAGAATGAAAAAGAAGAAAAACATTATTCTTGAAAATATTAAGCTTTTAACGGCTGGAGCTAAAGGTGTAGCAATAGGTAAGACAGAAGATGGGAAAACCATATTAGTTTCAGGAGCTATTCCGGGAGATGTTGTAAATGCCAGAGTGAAAAAGTCCAAATCCAAATATTATGAAGCTGAAACTATTGAAGTTTTAGAAAAATCTCCTTTCAGGGTAGATCCTAAATGTATTCACTTTGGAGTTTGTGGTGGATGTAAATGGCAGAATATGAGCTATGAGAAACAGCTCGACTTTAAACAAGAAGAGGTATATAATAATATCAAGAGAATCGGAGGAATTGAGGATTTCGAAACGGTAAGGATATTAGGTTCGGAAGAACAGTATTTTTATAGAAATAAAATGGAATTTTCTTTCTCTAATGCAAGATGGCTTACCCAATATGAAATAAGTTCAGAAGAAAATTTTGGGAATAAAGATGCTTTAGGTTTTCATATTCCGGGAATGTGGAGCAAGATCCTGGATCTTAAAGAATGTTTTCTTCAGGAAGATCCATCGAATGCAATCCGTTTAGCGGTGAAAAATTATGGAGTAGAAAATGGACTGGACTTCTTTGATGTAAGAAATCAGGAAGGTTTTCTGAGAACATTAATGATGAGACAGAACTCTAAAGGTGAGTGGATGGTATTATTTCAGCTTTACAGAGAAGAAACGGAAAACAGAGAAAAACTATTTGAATTCCTGTTGAGTAAGTTCCCTCAGATTAAAACTCTGGTATATGCTATTAATCCTAAGCAAAATGACTCTATCTATGATCTAGATATTAATATTTATTTTGGAGATGGCTTTTTAATGGAAGAAATGGATGGGCTGAAGTTTAAAATAGGTCCGAAGTCTTTCTTCCAAACAAACTATAAGCAGGCTTTAGAGCTTTACAGAAAAACGTTGGAATTTGCTGATTTAAAAGGTGACGAAGTGGTTTATGATCTTTATACAGGGACAGGGACCATTGCGCAATATGTTGCTAGAAATGCAAAGCAGGTGATTGGAATAGAATCTGTTCAGGAAGCTATTGACGCAGCAATTGAACACGCTGAGCTCAACGGTCTTACGAACTGTACGTTCTATTGTGGTGATATGAAGGATATTTTTAATGATGAATTCATGGCAAACCATCCAAAAGCAGATGTTCTTATTACAGACCCTCCAAGAGACGGGATGCATCAGAAAGTGGTAGAGCAGATTTTAAAGCTTTCTCCTGAAAAAGTGGTTTATGTAAGCTGTAATTCTGCTACGCAGGCGAGAGATTTGGCATTGATGAAAGAACATTACAATGTGGTTAAAATATTGCCTGTAGATATGTTTCCTCAAACCCATCATGTTGAGAATATTGCATTGCTTATAAAAAAATAAATTACCTAAATTTGGATTCAAATCTTAGTATGAAATATTTTAAATTTCTTATCGTATTCGCTCTGCTTGGGATGCTTTATTCATGTGGTGGAGATGACGATATCTGTGAAAGTGGTGAAGGAACTCCAAGAATGAAGATTTCTTTTAAATCGTTCGAGACTACCAAAGATATTACGGTTGACTCCCTGTATGTTGCAGTTGATTATGGCTCAGGTAAAATAAACCTCGGGAAAACTGCTAATAATACTTCCAGACTGATTCCGCTAAGGGTGGATGATTCTCCTTATACAGAAATTTATTTCAAAAGAAGACTTACTGGTCCTGAATCAAAAGTCAGAGTAAACTATACGACTAAAGCATCTTATGTTTCTCCGGGATGTGGTGTTAAGAAAACGTATGAAAATCTCAATTCTGAATTACCAACACCTGATAATCCTGTCAAGAAAGTTGAAATTGGACAAAATAATATAGAGAATGAAGACAAGACTAATCTTTTCCTGTTTTTTTAGCATAATAAGCTTACTGGGTTTTGCCCAGGAAAAGAAAGTGGAAGCCCCAAAAGAGAAATATAAACCGAATTTTATGGTTGGTTTCGATGCTCTTAATGCGGGTGTTGCTTTTTTTTCAGATAGAAAATTATATCAGGGATTTATCTCTTCAAAAATTAAAGGGAGCTTGCATGGTGTTGCAGAAGCTGGTTTTGAAAAGAATATATATCAGAAAAACGGGTATGATGCTAAAGTAAGCGGTCCTTTTATAAAATTGGGAGTATTTTATATGCTTGCTAAAGATCCTGAAAATGAATTTAACGGCTTTTATGCCGGAGGAAAAGCAGGAGGCTCATTTTATACTCAGGAATATATGGCGATACCAGTACGTGGATTTGGTGGAAGCGGTTCTTCCCTTGCTTTTCCTTCGTCTACACAATCTTCTTATTGGCTGGAGGGAGTAATAGGCGGGAGAGTTCAGTTGTTTGAATCGAATTTTTATATAGACATTAATCTTCAGCCCAAGTATATGGTGTATACTACAAAACAGGATGATATCCAGCCTATGATTGTACCTGGGTTTGGGAGAAGTTCATCCAAATTTAATATGGGCTTTGCCTGGAATATTGCCTATAAGTTTTAAATAAACATAATCCATATTTTCAGTTGTCGTAAAGGAGTTTTTCTTTACGACAATTTTTTTGTGGATATACTGTTTTTGCTCTTTCTGTAATGCTCTTATTATTTGATAACAGATTTTTGCTAATATTTATTTTTTGTCTTTGTGTACTGAGGATTTACTATGTTTTTAGATTTATTATAGTAATTTATTTTTGTTTTCGGCTTTTTTTGAAAAAAATATTTAAATTTAGTGTCACCAAAAATCAATATTTATATGAAAAAAAGAATTACTACTACTTTGTTATGTAGTTTGCTATCTATTTCCGCTATGGCACAATGGAAACCCACTACACCTGTGGGTGAAGCAACTAAATCATCCCATGTTCGAAATTACTATGAGCTGAATATAAATATGATCAAAGATCAGCTCAAAAATGCCCAGGAGACGGGATCTAATGCAAAACCAGTACAAATATCTCTTCCTACTCTTGATGGTAAAGTTGAAAAGTTTGCTGTTTATAGCTTTCCTGTGGTTGTTAAAGAATTAGCAGATCAATATGGCTTGGGTTCCTATGTAGGAGTTGGTATTGACGACCCTTCTAAGTTTTTAAGATTCAGTGTTGCTTCGAATGATTTTCAGTCGATGATTATCAAAAATGGAAAATCTGAATTTATAGAACCTGTAAATGCACAAAAAACAGTGTATGGTGTGCATCCGAAAACGGATAAAAGTAAGGAAGGTTTTTTATGCTCGATGAATGAAGATCTGCTATCTAAACAAGAGATAGATAAACTTTATAAAAGTGGAGCAGCATTTACGAATCAGGCAACTAATTTTGCAAAAGCTTCTGACAAAAAATATAGAACCTTGAGACTGGCTATGTCAGTAACGGGTGAGTATACCCAATTCCACGGGGGAACAGTTACAGGAGCTTTAGCTGCAATTAATGCTACTCTGACAAGGGTAAACGGAGTTTTTGAAAAAGATTTTGCATTGCATCTTAATTTGCAGAATTTTCCAGGGGTAATTTATACAAATCCTGCTACAGACCCATATTCAGCAGCGGGTGCGGGAGCTGGAGGAGCGTGGACTCTGGAATTACAAAATACGCTTACAGCAAATGTCGGGAATGATAATTATGATATAGGACATTTGTTCGGAGCATCAGGAGGTGGCGGTAATGCCGGATGTATCGGATGTGTATGTATAAATCCAACGGCTTCACAGCCTAAAGGTAAGGGATCCGGATATACTTCTCCTGCGAATAGTATACCGCAGGGAGATAGTTTTGATATCGATTATGTTGCGCATGAATTCGGACACCAGCTTGGTGCTAATCATACCTTCTCTCATGGTCTTGAAGGAACAGGAGTGAATGTAGAGCCGGGTTCAGGATCTACGATTATGGGATATGCCGGGATTACAGGACCGAATACAGATGTTCAGCCGCACTCGGATGATTATTTCCATATTGCCAGTATCAAACAGGTACAGGCTAACCTGATCAATAAAACCTGTGATGTAGAAACTACTGTTGCTAATAATCCACCTGTGATTGCCGTATTACCTACTTATAATATTCCTAAAGGAACGGCGTTCGTATTAACGGCATCTGCGACTGATGCTGAAAATGATCCGATAACATACAGTTGGGAAGAAGTAGATAATGCGAGTGTTACAATTAATAAGAATAACTTAGGAACCACGGCTACGGGAGCTTCATTCAGATCCGGAGTACCTAGCACAAATCCAACACGTTATTTTCCTAAATTTTCTTCTGTATTAGCAGGAACTTTAGATAATAGTCTGAATACCTGGGAATCTGTTTCTATGGTGCCGAGAACTACCAAGTTTTCTGTTGCCGTAAGAGATAACAACCCTATTGCCAACCAACAGCAGACTCAGTTTGCAGAACAAACTATTGTTGTAGGTAATGACGGACCGTTTAAAATTAATTCAATGTATGCATTTTCTAATGCACCTACACCAATAACGTGGGATGTTGCTAATACAACAGCAGCTCCGTATAGTGTAGCCAATGTGAAAATAGATTATACTACTGATAATGGAACTACCTGGACGGTACTTTCTGCTTCTACAGCGAATGACGGTTCTGAAACATATACCTTTCCTGCTAGTTTAAACGGGCAAACGATTAAGTTAAGAGTAGCTTCTATCGGAAATGTTTTTTATGCGGTACGCTCAATGTCTGTTATAACATTAGCACCATGTGATGGTACTGCGCCTAGTGCCGTTACAGTGAATACTATTACAACATCATCTGCTGTGGTTAATTGGGCGCCTGTTAATGGGGCAACCTATTCCATCCGTTATAAAAAATCCTCAGCTACAACATGGAGTCAAACCACATCACCAACGAATAGCGTAACACTAAATGGTTTGGAAGTAATGACAATGTACGATGTGCAGGTGGCTGCGATCTGTTCTGGTACAACCGGAACGTATAGTGCGACAACTCAGTTTACAACCTTGTCTTACTGTGCCCTTACTTCTGCATCTCCAAGTGATGAATACATTTCAAATGTAACATTAGCAAATCTGAATAATACCTCCGGACCAAGTACCTATACTAATTATACTACGGATCCTACAAAAACAGTGACACTTGTAAAAGGATCAACGAATAATATGGTATCTGTTACCAAAACATGGACGGGGACTTTATATAACGAAGGGGTAAGAGTCTGGATAGATTTTAATAAAGATGGAGTGTTTGATGCTACCGAAATGGTGATGAGCTCTTCGCCGAGCCAGGTACCAACAGTAACCTCTACATTTACTGTTCCTGTGAGCTCAGTATTGAATAGCCCGCTTAGAATGAGAGTAGCATTGCGTTATAATACATTGCCACAAGCATGTACATCATATGATTACGGCGAAGTGGAAGATTATAATGTTGTAGTAACTGATGTATTAGCTGTAACTGATGTTAATGCTTCAAATAATGGAATTCAAATGTATCCTAATCCGACTTCAGAAATATTGAATATTACTAAAGTTTCTGATAAAGCAGCTTATAAAATTTATAATGCGGCAGGCCAGCTGGTTGGTAGTGGAAATATCAGAGATGGAAAAGTTAATGTTTCGTCTTTAGTTACGGGAGCATATGTGATTGCAATCGATGATAAAGGAAAAGATGTATTTAAATCTAAATTTGTTAAAAAGTAATCTTATGTGATAGGAACTACGATTGTAGTTCCTATTCAATAAATGATAAAGCCAAAGCATCAATGCTTTGGCTTTTTATTTTGTATGATCAGATCAATATTATTTTTTAAGTAATTTGTAAAGTGCCTGTAATTCTTTTGGAGGTGTCCCGGAATCGAATTCGGAAGACTGATAAGTATTTCCATTGCTGGTTATCTCGATTGTTGACGATAGCGCTTTGTCTGAAAACCGGTCAGTGGTAGGAGAGGTGTAGAAAGATATTTTTTCTAGATCAATTAAACTTGCTTGCTTGGAAAGATTATTCCAATCACTTACTGCCAATTTAGCGGTTGTAACCTCCCCGTTTAATGAGGTAATGACAGAAGTTGGGGTGAACGTTACTTTTCTGTTAGTTCCTCTGGTTTGTTCAGTAAGTTCTACTTTTTCTATTTTGTAGTTTTGATCTTTTATGACTGATTTATTTTGATCATTTTGCATCTTTTTTTGAGAATCACAACTTCCTGTGGCTAGCGCTGTAAATGCGATTATTGATAGTGTAATGTTTTTCATCTTGAAGTAATTGTATTTTTTAATTATTTTATGATAAATATAATTAAAAATATTACCTAAAACCAATATATTTGCAAATATTATAAAATAAAATAATGCGAAAATCTACTACTTTAAAATTTCTTTTCCTATTGCCTTTGTTTGCTGCAGGAGTATTAAATGCTCAGACACCGAGTCGATCTGTTAAGAAAGAAGCTCAATTTGCTAAGAAATCTCAGGAAGAGCTTGCTAAAGCCAATGGCTTTGACAGATGTTCTACTGTAGAATATGAAAACTATCTTAAGTCGAAATTCCCTGGAAGGATGACCGCTGAACAATTTGAATCATGGTTAGCTCCTTTGGTTGAAAAGGCCAGAGCCAATAAATCACAAAACGGAAACATCATCACGATTCCTGTCGTGGTACACGTTATCCATAATGGTCAGAACCTTGGAGTTGCACCTAATATTGTTGATGAACAGGTAATGTCTCAGATTACGGTAATGAATAATGATTATCGAAGACTGGCGGGTACTCCTGGTTTTAATAATAATGCGGTAGGGGCTGACGTACAGATCCAATTTGCTTTAGCAAAAGTTGACCCTAAAGGAAATCCTACTAATGGTATTGATAGAGTAAATTTATGTCAGAATAGCTGGTCAAGAGATGATATTGAAGCTTTTGTAAAGCCTGAAACTATTTGGGACCCCACTAAATATATGAATATGTGGAGTCTTAAGTTTGTAGATAATACTTTATTAGGGTATGCTCAATTCCCATCTGCTTCTGGTTTACCAGGATTGAATGCACAAGGTGGAGAAGCTTATTCTGATGGCGTGGTAGCTAAATATAGTACATTTGGAAGTAGTGATTACAATATAAATAATACTTTCTTGCTTTCAGCTCCATATGATAAAGGGCGAACAATGACTCATGAAGTTGGCCATTTCTTAGGACTAAGACATATTTGGGGAGATGCTGCTTGTGGTAATGACTTCTGTGATGATACTCCAACTGCTCATACTTCAAATTATGTGTGTAATCCGGCAATAGCAAGCTGTACTAATCCTTCAGTTTTTGAAATGGTACAGAACTATATGGATTATACGAATGATACCTGTATGAATATCTTTACCATTAACCAGAAAGATAGAATTACAACAGTAATGAATAACTCTCCAAGAAGAATGGAGCTTAAAACTTCTACAGCTGACCAGCCTATTCCTTTATTTCCAAATGATGCTGAAGTGAAGCTGGAAAGAGAATGTGCTACCGCTACTTGTGCTACTACAGCTGCTCAGAGTGTCAAAGTGTCTTTATATAACAGAGGAACAAGCCCGTTAACAACAGCGGTGATTACATATTCAGTAAACGGTAATACAAAAATATATAACTGGTCAGGAAATCTGGCACAGGATAAATACCAGGTTGTAACACTTCCTATGGATGCTAATACTTTAGGAGGGCAAATGAATATTAATGTAACTTCTGTAAATGGAACAACAGACCAAAGAGTATCTAACAGTAATATTACAGTTAATTATTTAGGAGCTATTGTAAGAGCTGACGCTAATGTTGTATTTAACCTTCAGTTAGATCAATATGGTTCTGAAACGAGCTGGGCGCTTAAAAACAGTTCTGGAGCCACAGTATATAGCGGTGGACCGTATACGGATTCTCCAAATGGATCACTTCCTGCTTTAAAAACTATCAACTGGACATTGAATCCGAATGAATGTTATACATTAACTGTTAATGATGAATTTGGTGATGGTTTCTACCCATATGGAGGATATTACAATGTTAAGTCTCAATCAGGAACAACATTACTTTCAGGATCTCACTTTGCGAGTACGCAAAGCAGATCTTTAAAAGTTCAGGTTCTTGGAACGAATGAGGTTGTTAAAGACAATTTCGGAATTTATCCTAATCCGGTTAATGATATTTTAAATGTTACTAAGGTTTCTAATAAAGCTAACTTCGAAATTCACAATGCTGTTGGACAGCTTGTAAAAAGCGGAGTAATCACTAATAACCAGATTAGAGTAGCAGATTTAGTAAAAGGCACTTATATTATTTCTATAAAAGATAATGCGATTTCAGAAAGCATTAAGTTTATTAAGAAATAGCAATTTTAATTGAATAAAAAGTCTCGGAATTCCGAGGCTTTTTCGTTAAGAGAAAAGTGGATAAAATAATCAAATATCTCACGAAATATGAAATCCTCAGTCAATAGCTGAGGATTTTTTTATTTTGAAATCATATTTTAAATTATTATGAAATTTGTATAAAAAAAATAATTAAGCCTGTAAATTAATAACAAAAAATGATTAGATTTGTGTAATTAATATAATATATTGAGAAGCTTATGAAGAAAATTTTTACTTCTTTCTTCTTTCTCTGTTTATTTGTTGTTACCAGTGCACAATGGAGTACGACATCATTCAGGGGAGAAAAAATCAGAGGAAGTTCTGAGATCAAGGACTATTACTCTTTAGACATTCCCTTATTAAAATCCCAACTGGCGAAGGCACAGGAAACAGGCAAGAATGCAAAGCCTGTAACTATTTCATTGCCAACTTTGGATGGGAAAATTGAAAGGTTTGCCATTTACAGCTTTCCGGTTGTTGTAAAAGAACTGGCAGATCAGTACGAATTAGGCTCTTATGTAGGTGTCGGGATAGATGATCCGGGCAAATACTTGCGATTCAGTTTAGCCCCTGATGATTTTCAGTCAATGATTATCAAAAATGGGAAATCTGAATTTATAGAACCGGTAAATAGACAGAAAACAGTTTATGGTGTGCATCCTAAAACTGATAAAAGCAATGAGGGGTTTTTATGTTCTATGGACGAAAACCTGCTATCTAAACAAGAGATAGATAAGCTTTATAAAAGCGGATCTGCATTTACCAACCAGACTACCAATTTTGCGAAGTCTTCTGATAAGAAGTACAGGACCATGAGATTGGCCATGTCTGTTACGGGTGAATACACCCAATACTTCGGAGGAACTATTGCGGGAGCATTGGCTGCTATTAATGCTACTTTAACAAGAGTGAATGGTGTTTTTGAGAAAGATTTCGCATTACATTTAAATTTACAGAATTTTCCTGGAATCATTTACACCAATCCGGCTACAGATCCATATTCACCTTCGGCGCAGATGAATAACTGGAATCTACAGTTACAACAAACACTTACTGCAAACGTAGGAAATTCCAATTACGATATTGGACATTTATTTGGTGCATCCGGCGGAGGAGGTAATGCTGGTTGTATAGGCTGTGTTTGTATTGACCCTGCTAATAATACAGCGACGCAAAAAGGTTCCGGATATACGTCTCCAGGAAATGGTATTCCTCAGGGAGATAGTTTCGATATCGATTTTGTTGCCCATGAAATGGGACATCAATTAGGAGGAAATCATACGTTTTCTCATGGTCTTGAGGGAACGGGAATGAATGTGGAACCGGGTTCAGGATCTACTATTATGGGATATGCTGGGATTACAGGCCCAAATACTGATGTTCAGGCGAATTCAGATCCTTATTTTCATATTGTTAGTATCAAGCAAGTACAGGCTAATCTAATCAGTAAAACCTGTGATGTAGAAACGACTGTTGCTAATAATCCTCCTGTAATTGCGGCTTTACCTACCTATAATATTCCTAAAGGAACAGCATTCGTATTAACGGCATCAGCAACCGATGCTGAAAATGATCCGATGACCTATACCTGGGAAGAAGTAGATAACGCGAGTGTTACCATTAACAAAAATAACTTAGGGACAACCACTACAGGTGCTACCTTTAGATCTGTATTGCCAACGACAAGTCCTATACGATATTTTCCTAAATTATCTTCGGTATTAGCCGGAGTTCTTAATAATTCTAATAATGGCTGGGAATCTGTTTCTATGGTACCGAGAACTACAAAGTTTTCTATTACAGTAAGAGATAATAGTCCTATTGCCAACCAACAGCAGACTCAGTTTGCTGAGCAGGTTATTGTGGTAGGTAATGATGGACCTTTCAAGGTAACTACTGCAACTGCATATAACAACGGACCTTCTACAGTTACCTGGGATGTGGCCAATACTACAGCAGCTCCTTATAATGTAGCTAATGTAAAAATTGACTATACAACAGATAATGGAATTACCTGGAATGTTCTGACTCCTTCTACTGCTAACGACGGAACTGAGTCTTTAACCTTTGGAGCCTTAACATTAGGTTCTACAGTTAAAATCAGGGTAAGTTCTATTGGTAACGTGTTTTATGCAATAGGGAATGCAACAGTAGGGAGCTTAGCAGCTTGTACGGGAGCAGCGCCTACGGGAGTTGTTGTTTCTGCTATTACGCAAACTCAAGCTACGGTTTCATGGGCAGCTTCAGCCGGAGCAACTTATGTTGTTCAGTATCGTCCGGTAGGAAGTACTACCTGGGTTACGGTAAATGCAGCTTCGAACTCTATTGTATTAACAGGTTTGACTGACGGAGTTCAGTATGAAGTACAGGTGGCAAATGTTTGTTCAGGTACTCAGGGTACTTTCTCTGCTTCGGTCAACTTTACTACTCCGGGGCTGAACTATTGCCAGATGCAGTCAAGTAACTTCAATGATGAATATATTTCTAACGTTACTGTAGTACCGAATGGTGCTGCTACGATGAGTAATAACTCTGCTGGAAGTAATTATACGGATTATACGACAACACCGGCAGCTTTGGTAAATCTGGTCATAGGTTCTGCTAACAATACAATTTCTGTTTCAAAAGGATGGTCCGGGTCTTCTTATAGCGAGGCAGTGAATGTCTGGATTGACTTTAACAGAAATGGAGTTTTTGAAGCAACAGAGCAGGTAATGGCTTCTCCGGCGAGTACGACTACTCCTGTAACAGCTACTTTCCCTGTTCCTGCAACGGCTTACAACGGCCCTTCAACTACGAGGATGAGAGTGGCTTTAAGCTTTAGTTCACCATCTGTAATGTGTCAAAACTTTACTTATGGAGAAGTGGAAGACTATGCCGTAAAATTAATTCAACCAATACCTTGTACGACGAATGCTCCCCTAAACCTGAGTGTGAATAACATCACTGCAACATCAGCGTATGTAATGTGGGATCCTGCAGCTGGAGCAACTTATGTTTTGGAATACAGACAGATAGGATCTCCTACATGGATCAACGTTCCTTTAACAACAAATGCATACACGATTAACGGTTTAACTGAATCGACTCAATATGAGGTTCGGGTAGCGTATGTATGTTCAGGAACAACAGGAACCTTTACGGCTCCGCTTCCTTTTACAACTCCGTCAGTAAGCTATTGTACTGTTACAGGTAACAGTACCAATGGATATATTTCAAATGTTACGTTGAAGCCGACCAACTCATATATCATGAGTAACACTACCGGAGCGAATTCTTATACTAACTATTCTCCGGATCCTGATAAATTGGTGACATTGGTTCGTGGATCTGCAAATAATAATATTTCGATCAGTAAATCATGGTTAACGCCATCAACATTCCCTCCTTCATTAGCAGTTGGAGCATGGATAGATTTTAACAGAAACGGAATATTTGAGGCAAGTGAAAGAGTAGTGAATACAACAGCAAACACGACAACACCTATTACAGCAACGTTTACTGTTCCGACTACATCCTATAACGGACCTCTTACGCTTAGAATGAGAGTGATTGTTTCTACATCTACAGTTAATGATCCATGTGTCAATATTACGAATGGTGAAATTGAAGATTATGCTGTTAAGATTGTAGACATACAAGCATGTTCAAATGCAGCACCTGCGCCAATTACGGTAACCGGTATTACTGCATCCACAGCTGTTATTTCCTGGCTAAATTCTACCGGGGCAACATATGCATTAAGGTATAAAGCTACAGCATCAGGTACCTGGATTATGGTTAATCCTGTTCCTGCACCTGGGTATAGCTATACCATTGCTAACTTAAATGCCGCCACTCCATATGAAGTACAAGTTGCTACTATTTGTAGTGGTACTCAGGGACCATGGTCGGCATCAGTGAACTTTACAACACTGGCAATTAATTATTGTAATTCAGGTACAGCAACGGTAACGGATGGTTATATTAATAATGTAACGGTTACTCCTACCAACTCTACCCTGATGATTAATAACTCAGGACCTACTACTTACACAGATTACTCTAATGATGTTACTAAACTAATTACATTTGTACGTGGATCCACCGGAAATAATATTTCCATAGGAAGAACAATTTTATCCAGTACTTATGCTACTTCTGTTTGGATAGACTATAATGGGGATGGTATTTTTGATAATACAACCGAGAGGGTAATGAATCTTGGTTACTCCAGCACGACTCCTGTAACCGCGACTTTTACTGTTCCTGCTACAGCTTATACAGGAACGAATAAAGTGAAGATGCGTGTTGTTGTTTATTATAATACAATTGATAATGCGTGTCAAAACTTCACAAGTAATGGAGAAGTTGAAGATTATGCAGTTAAATTCATAGATATCCAGCCATGTACAGCAGCACCTCCAAGTAATATCACGGTAAGTAATATTACTGCGACTACAGCGAACGTTTCCTGGATTGCTTCGTCAGGTGCTACTTATGCATTGAGATGGAGACAAGGAGCTACAGGAGCGTGGACTACTATAGATCCCGTATTGCCACCTGGAAACAGTTATACGATTACGGGTCTTACAGAGTTGACAAACTATCAAGTACAGGTAGCCACAAGATGTGGAGGAGCTTTAGGAGCGTATTCTCCTTCGGTTCCGTTTACAACAACAGCTATTACCTATTGCAATATGATAGGAACCGGTACCAATGATCACATTGCTAATGTAACGGTTACTTCTGTAAATCCTGGTATCTTGCCAATGAGTAATACTTCTGTACAAACCAATTACATTAGTTATACAACACCAGCTACACTTGTAAATCTTGAAGTTGGCTCTGCAGGAAATACTATTTCTGTAACGAAAGGATGGACAGGATCAACCAATAGCGATGCAATAAGTGCATGGATTGATTTTAACAGAAACGGAGTCTTTGAACCGAGTGAACAAATCATGGCCGTATCTGCAAATACCACCAATACCGTGAATGCAACATTCAGTGTACCTTCAACGGCATACAGCGGACCATTGACTACTACCATGAGAGTGGTGTTAAAACGCACCAGTGCTCCTGTTATGTGCCAGGTTGCTGTGAATGGTGAGGTAGAAGATTACGCAGTGAAAATAAGACCTTGTGTTACTACTGCTCCAACCAATCTGGCATTTAGTACAATCACTCATACTACTGCAATTATTAACTGGTCCGGAGCTGCCAATAGCCTTACGTATATTTTACAGTATAGACCTTTGGGATCTACTGCATGGACCAGTGTCAATGTATCCACTCTTCTTGGAAATCCTCCTATTCAGTTAACAGGCCTAACTCCTGCTACGACGTATGAGGTACAAGTTGCTGCCAATTGCGGAACTACACCAGGTACATTTACGCCTATCAAAACGTTCTCTACACGATGTGATCCTACACCTCCTATTGTGACTATCGCTAATGTAACTACGAATTCTGCATTAGTGACATGGGCACCAATTGCCCCTAGTTCTACATATGTATTAAGATACAGAGTAGTAGGAACAACAATATGGACTGATATCAGCGTACCGGCAACACCAGGGAACTCTTATCAGTTGACAGGATTAAGTCCTTATACAACCTATGAGGTTCAGGTAGCAAACAAATGTGTGGGCGAAACAACGATCAATCCATATTCAAATCCTAAAGTGTTTACTACGGAAAGAATCTGTGAGTTACCACCTCCGGGATTAACTATTACTAACCTGACACCTACTACGGCAATCGTAGTATGGGGCCCATTCCCGGGAGCTACTTATATCTTAAGATACAGAAAAGTAGGTATTCCGAGCTGGACAACAGTTCCTGTGGCAACGAATACCCTTACTCTTACCGGATTAACGGAGCTAACGAAGTATGAGATGCAGGTTGTTAACGTTTGTAACGGTACTCCTGGTACCTATACGCCACCATACTTCTTTACTACTCCTACGGTAGTTTACTGTCAGATGTCGTCTGGAAGTTCAGTGAGTGAGTTTATTTCAAATGTTACGGTGAAACCTACTGGTAAACCACAAATGTCTAATGACTCAAATGCTCAGAACTATTCGGACTTTACAGGTGATCCTACGAAGTTTATAGAGTTGATTCAGGGATCTACCGGTAATGAAATTTCTATTACGAAATCATGGACCGGAACAACGAATAATGAAGGGATTGCAGTTTGGATAGACTTTGACCGAAGCGGAACTTTTGATCCTAGTGAAAGAATCCTGGTATTCTCACCTAGCACAACAACACCTGTTAAAGGAACCTTCAGTGTTCCGGCTGATGCATTCATCAGTATGACAGATTACAAATATGTTGTGATGAGAGTAGCCATGCAAAAAGATGCTATTCCGGTAAATTGTGTAAGCTTTGCAAGCGGTGAGGTTGAAGATTATACCGTTAGAATTTCGAAACAAACAGTTCCTAATCCGGTTGACCAGACAGAGATATTAATTTATCCTAACCCGGTAAGCTCGATATTGTATGTGAAGAATATTAGTAAAAAAGCTAATTACAAACTTTATAATGCAGCAGGTCAGCTAGTTTCAGGTGGAGTCATCTTAAATAATAAGATTGATGTAAGCCAATTGATCAATGGGGTGTACGTAATTGACATTGATGATGTTAAAGGTACTGCTCAAAAGAAATTCATCAAAGAATAATAATTATTTATTTATATAGAATAAGCTCTCAGAAATGAGAGCTTATTTTTTGTTAAAAAAAACTCATCAGAAAAGTAATTCTGATGAGTTTTTATTTCTATTCGATTTCGAAGATAACTCTTTCGGTTTGTTCTTTTAAATCATCTAAATTGGTATCATTATAGATAATATAATCTGCAATTCTTATTTTATCTTTTTCGGGCATCTGCCGTTCCATAATTGCCTGTACTTCCCGGTAGGTTTTGTTATCCCTATCCATTACCCTTTTTATTCTTAAGTTGTCCTGAGCCGTTACCAGAAGAGATTTGTAGCATTGTAAATTAAGTTTTAATTCAAACAATAATGCGGTCTCTTTAAAAACCAGATATTTAGTCTGCTGGCTTACCCACTCTTCGAAATCAATCCGGACTGCAGGATGGATAATGCCATTTAAGCTCTGTAATAATTCATTATTATTAAATACTTTATTGGCAACAAACTTCCGATCATACATGCCATTTTCGTCGTAGGCTTTTTCTCCTAAAAGTTCTTTAATTCTAACTTTTAAACTTTCATTGTCATTGACGATCGTTTTTGCCCTGTCATCTGAATAATAGACTGGAAATCCACATTCTTCTATGAAATGAGCAACGGTCGTTTTCCCTGAACCTATTCCACCTGTCAGCCCAATGATCTTGGGTGCTGGTTCCGGTTCTGCTTTTTTTGTTTCTGAATTTAGTTCTTCCATAATTTAATATCCGAAAACATCATTAAAACTATAGGTTTCATCAAGTCTTACTCCTTTCTCAGTCATTTTCAGACTTGCCAGTTCGTGGTGTGCGTCATGTTCAAAAAATAATAAATATTCATTATCTACACATTGCTTAAGGAATTTTCCTTTTTCTTCCATTGTTAAAAGAGGTCTTGTATCGTATCCCATAACATAGACCTGATTAATGTGTCCGGTAGTAGGGATAAGATCTGCTGCGAAAACAATTGTTTTCTCCTGATATTGAATAACGGGAAGCATTTGTTTTTCGGTATGCCCGTCTACGAAAATAACATCCATTTTCAAATCCGGAGCAAAACCATAATTTCCGGTAGTAGGAAGGGGTAAAAAATTCAATTGTCCACTTTCCTGAATCGGAATAATGTTTTCTTTTAAAAAGCTTGCCTTTTCTCTTGGATTGGGTTCTGTTGCCCATTGCCAGTGATTTTCATTGGTCCAGAACTGGGCATTTTTAAAAGCAGGACGATAGCCTGTTTTATCATCATTCCATTCAATAGCACCACCACAATGATCGAAATGAAGATGAGTCAGGAAAACATCAGTAATATCCTCCTTTACAAAACCATATTTTTTTAAGTTTTTATCTAGATTATCATCTCCCCAAAGAGAATAGTGTCCGAAGAATTTTTCATCCTGTTTATTTCCAAGACCGCAATCTACCAGGATTAGTTTTTTGCCATCTTCAATAAGCAGGGATCGTGTTCCCAGATCGATTAAGTTTCTTTCGTCTGCAGGATTCGTTTTTTCCCACAGACTCTTTGGGACGACTCCGAACATTGCGCCGCCGTCCAGCTTAAATTTTCCACATTGTATTGGATATAACTTCATATAATATTATGTTTTATAAATGTATTTATTTTTTTATCATTTTCATTTTTTCAGCAATCTTTTTTCCTTGATCATCCGAGTTTTCAAGATGAGAAATAATATTTTGAGAATCTGCTTCCTTTCTGTTTTGAGAAAGCTTCTGCTTGATGAATATTTCAGTTGGAATGACTTTCAAACCAAAGACACCCTTCATTTCTTTTTCGACAAATTCTTTACCCATATCTTTTATTAATACAGGACATTGCTGGAAATTTTCGTACTTGGCGGTTAACTTTTCCAGGTGTTTGTAAAGTTCTTCATGGTTCATTAGTTCTACTTTTCCATGGATCTGTACAGCTTCATAGTTCCATGTCGAAACATTGATATGATCATACCAGCTGCTGGAAATGTAGGTGTGAGCACCAAGAAAGTCACACACGACTTCATCTCCGTTTTTCAAGGTTTTAGCCTGGGGATTTGCTCTGGAAATATGAGTTTCCACGTACATATGTTCGGGATCATCTTCATTAAGCATCATCATGGAGTGCGTAGCTCTTATCTTGTCTACAGAGGAAATAAGTAAGGCGAAAGCATTCTCTTTAATGATTTCTCTCATTACCTCGTAATCCTCGCTCCTGTATATTTTAGGTATAAACATAAATTCATTACTTATTTCAATCCCAAAAGTCTTAAAAATTCATACTTAAATGACGACTATTTGAGAAGTACATTCAGCTCTTGACAATCATTAATATTCGTTTCTTAATTTATTTTTTCTTAATATTTAAAACGTATAAGCATCCTAAATCTAAAAGAGTTCTCCCGGATTTCTTGGCACTGCAATATTCAAATGCTTATAAGCCTTGTCCGTAACCTCTCTTCCTCTGGGAGTACGAATGATAAACCCTTCCTGAATCAAAAAAGGTTCGTAGACTTCCTCCAGGGTTTCAGGGTTTTCGCCAATGGATGTAGCTAATGCAGATATGCCCACAGGTTTTCCTTTGAAGTTTTCAATCATGACACGCATGATTTTATTGTCCATTTCATCCAGCCCAAACTCATCTACATTTAAAGAGTTTAGAGCATACTTTGTAATATTAATTTCAATTTCGCCATTTCCTTTTATTTCAGCAAAATCCCGGACTCTTCGTAATAAAGCATTCGCAATCCTTGGTGTTCCACGACTTCTTCTTGCTATCTCGATAGCAGCATCTTCATAAATCTTAACTCCTAATACCCTTGAACTTCTGATAATGATCATGGAAAGCAGTTCAATCGTGTAATATTCTAATCTGCTTTGGATTCCAAACCTTGCCAACATAGGTTTTGTAAGCATTCCACTTCTGGTTGTCGCTCCTACTAATGTAAACGGATTTAGACCAATTTGAACACTTCGTGCATTCGGGCCTGTTTCCAGCATAATGTCGATCTTATAATCTTCCATGGCAGAATACAAGTATTCCTCTACAACAGGGGAAAGACGGTGAATTTCATCAATAAAAAGAACATCATTTTCTTCCAGGTTGGTTAATAAACCTGCTAAACTTCCGGGTTTATCTAAAACCGGACCTGATGTTATTTTGCAGTTTACATCTAATTCGTTGGCTATAATATTGGCTAAAGTCGTTTTTCCTAATCCCGGCGGGCCATGAAGAAGAACATGGTCAAGCGCCCCCCCACGTTTTTTGGCAGCGGTTACAAAAACCTCAAGGTTTTCCAGAGTTTTTCTTTGTCCTGCAAAATCTTTAAAACTCTGGGGACGAATTTGTTCTTCCTGCATGAGCTCTTCATGGGAATAATTTTCTTTATCTGGATGTAAAAAATCAGGCATTAATTCATTTCATTTACCTCAAAGATAGGAATTTTAGACTTACGTTGAGGGTTAGAATGAGGCAAAGATTGAGAATGAGACTAGGTAAGATTTAGTAAACTGAGATATTTTAACTATTTTTGGAAGGAGAAAATTATTAATAAAATATTTTCTGAAGATGATTGTTTGGAAATATAAAACTTGATCGGGAGTATATGGTTTAAATAAATCAGAAATTACCCGGATCGGAACAATCAGTCTTATATCGAAAACTTAATCTAAATCTTAGCCTAAACCATATGAAATTAATAGGACCATTTAAACAAATTGTTACGCTGTCTAATCTTCCATTAAGAGGTAAACTGTCTGATGAACAACTTGAAATAATTATTGATGGCGGAATTCTGATCAACAATAATACGATTGAAAAGGTTGGGGCTTTTGAAGAATTAATTGCTGAGAATCAATTTGCAGATTTGGAAAAAATAGAAGGAGAGTACATTGCTCTTCCTGCTTTTACAGATTCTCATACTCATATTTGTTTCGGAGGGAATAGAGCTAATGATTTTGCCATGAGAAATGCAGGTAAAACTTATCTTGAAATTGCTGAGAGTGGCGGCGGAATATGGAGCTCCGTACAGCATACACGAGAAGCATCCGAAGAAGAATTATTGAAAACGTTAGTAGAACGAATCAATTTTCTGATTTCTCTGGGAATTACTACAATTGAAATAAAAAGTGGGTATGGCTTGGACGTTGAGAATGAGCTGAAGATGCTTAGAATGATCAAAAGAGCTCAGGAACAAACAAAGGCAATGCTGGTTCCGACATGTCTTTCCGCCCATTTGAAACCTCGGGACTTTGAGGGTGACAATCAGGAATATCTTAATTACATTATCACTAAAATATTACCAAAAGTTAAAGAAGAGAGTTTAGCAAAACGAGTAGATATTTTCATTGAAAAATCAGCATTCCAACCGGAAGAGAGCAAAGCATTTCTCTTAAAAACTAAAGAACTAGGTTTTGAAATAACAGTGCATGCAGACCAATTTACGCCCGGAAGCTCAAGGATTGCTGTTGAGGTAGGTGCCAGATCTGCAGATCACCTGGAGGCCACTATTGATGAGGATATTGAGTTTATTGCTCAATCCGATACAGTGGCAACAGCATTGCCGGGAGCAAGCTTGGGATTAGGAGAAAAGTTCACTCCGGCACGAAAGTTGCTGGATGCAGGAGCTATTCTTGCAATAGCCAGTGACTGGAATCCCGGTTCTGCACCTATGGGCAACCTAATTACTCAGGCGTCCATCTTAGCAACTTATCAGAAGCTAACTACAGCAGAGGTTTTGGCGGGGATCACTTTCCGCTCTGCATACGCTCTGGGACTAGAAGACAGAGGAAGGCTGGAGCATGGTTTGAAAGCAGATTTTGTTGTTTTTAAAACCAATAATTTTCAAAACATATTGTATAATCAGGGAAGCTTGAATGCTGAAAAGGTTTATATTAATGGAGAAAAATGGGAGATATAGTATTGATAAACTTTACATTCCGTTTTAATACCTTATTATAAATTTCCCGATATTATACAAATATTACTTTTTTTCAATACTGAAAAAGTGATTCTGTCGTAAGTGTGATTAATAAGAAAGAGCCATATCGTTTTTCTTACTTTTTTTGAGTGCTTCTGTTGCGGCTATGCAAGGATGATGTATCAACAATATAATACGAAAAATAAATATGATGAAATTTCGAAATGTAAAGTCAACGTTCAACAAAGGAGTGACCATTCCAAGTTTAATTTTTATTATTGGGACTTGCTTTATATCAGGTGTTTATCCAAAATCAACGGAGTATATTCTCAACATTGTTAAGAATTTTATTTTCGTTAACCTAAACTGGGTCTACGTTTGGTCGGTAACTATATTTGTTATTTTCCTGGTATATTTAATGTTTAGCAAGTATGCCAATATTAAATTAGGATCGAATGACAGCAAACCGGAATATTCTCTTTTTTCCTGGATCTCCATGCTTTTTGCTGCCGGGATGGGAATTGGTTTAATATACTTCAGTGTCGCAGAACCTATGCAGCATTATTCTTCAGAAGTCTTTGCAGACAACCACTATATTAACAGGGCAAAACAGGCACAGCTGTATACCTTCTTCCATTGGGGGATTCATGCCTGGGCTATTTATGGGATTGTAGGACTTTCTTTATCTTACTTCGCTTATCGTTATAGATTACCGCTTTCATTACGAAGCTGTTTCTATCCATTACTGAAAGATAAGATTAATGGAAGATGGGGTAATGTTATTGATATTTTTGCGCTTTGTTGTACTTTTTTCGGAATTACCACAACCTTAGGGTTTGGGGTTGTCCAGATTAACTCCGGTCTTCAGGTATTAGGTGTTATTCCTGAAAATAATTTCGGATACCAGATTATGATTGTGGTATTTTTGATCGCTTTATCTGTAATTTCAGCAACGACAGGTGTTAACAAAGGAGTGAAGTTGCTGAGTAATATTAATGTGATCAGTGTCATTGTACTACTGTTATTTGTATTGATATTAGGTCCTACTGTTTATCTGATCGGAAGTTTTACGGAAGGATTGGGAAATTATATCAATAACTTTTTCGACCTTACTTTCAGTACTCATGTGTATGAGAAAAATACACTACCATGGTTTTATGACTGGACAATCTTATACTGGGCATGGTGGATCTCATGGTCTCCGTACGTAGGATTGTTTATTGCCAGAATTTCAAAAGGAAGAACTATCAAGGAGTTTATCCTTGCCGTTTTAATATTACCAACTTTATTTAATTTTATCTGGATGTCTGTTTTTGGAAACAGCGCCATTTGGTTTGATTTCAATATTGCAGGCGGACGATTGAGTGAACTGGCTTCGAACCCTGATGCATTGATGTTCCGCTTTTTAGAATACATGCCTTTATCTACTATTAGCAGTGCTTTTGTTGTATTGATCATTATTATCTTTTTTGTGACTTCTGCGGATTCGGGGATATTTGTTATGAATAGTATAGCGACAAAAAATGCTGCCAAATCACCTAAATGGCAAATTGCATTCTGGGGTATGCTTTTAGCTGTATTATCCCTTTTATTACTGAATGTGGGTGGATTAAAAGCACTTCAGAGTATGACGCTTATTACCGCGTTGCCTTTCTCTATTATCATCCTTTTCTTCATTGTCAGTTTAATGAAAGCCTTAATCATCGACCAGAAATATTACGATAGGGACTTTTCTGCTTCTGCTATTCCGTGGTCGGGCGAATTCTGGAAAGAACGTTTGAAAAGGATTGTTTCGTTTAAAGATAATTCTTCTGTGGATCATTTTATTGAAACTACGGTTAAAGAAGGATTCCTGGAATTGCAAAAAGAATTTGCGGAGAATGGAATCGAAGTCAAAATGAACTATGGTAAAAATCCAACCAAAATAGAGATAGAAATTCACCATGGTCTTGTGAATAACTTTATTTACGGAATTAAAAATCAGAAAAAAACAGTCTCGGAGTATGTGATGAATGAAGAGAATCTTCCGGACCTTGACAACAGTACAACGCACTATCCGAAATCATATTTTGGAGATGGAAGAGAAGGGTATGATGTACAATATTTTACAAAGAATGAACTGATTTCTGATATACTTAAACACTACGAGCGATTTTTAGAAATCATTTCGGAAGAAAAGAATGAAATGTTTATCAGTAGCAATGCTAATCAAAATAAAGACTAGAATTCTCTTTAAATAATCCATTTTTACAGGTGATAAAAACTAGTTTTATATATAAACAATATTATTTAGCTTTACTGGATATAACGGTGTAACTAAAATTGAATTTATAAAGGCTTATGTTTCAAAATATTTGGCAGGGTAGATTAGATGGAGAAGGGCTCCTTTTTCATAGAATTTTTCAACGGGTAAAAACAGAAAGTGATTATGATGCTATTTCCGCAGGGGATTTCGTTTTACACGGATTTGCTGTTGAAGAAGGAGTCAGAAGAAATAAAGGAAGGCTTGGTGCTAAAGATGCACCGGATGTTATTAGAAAGAATATGTCTAATTTTCCGGTAATCCTTCCAGATTTTTCTCTACTTGATTTTGGGGATATTACCTGTGATGACGGCAATCTGGAAAATACCCAGAACACGCTTGCAAAGAATGTTTCCAAAGTTCTTTTGAAGGGTGGAAAGTCACTCGTTATAGGCGGTGGGCATGAATTGACTTATGCGCATTATCTGGGTGTAAAAACAGCATTTCCGGAGCAGAAAATAGGAATCATCAATATCGATGCTCACTTTGACAATCGACAGCCGGAAGAAGGGGTAGGAGCAAGCTCAGGAACCGGATTCTGGCAGATCGCTCAGGAAGGAAAAATCAATTCCCTGCATATGGGTATCCAAAGGAATTCCAATACCTTAAAATTATTTGATACAGCTCATCAATTCGGAATGAAATATATTCTGGCGGATGAATTGTTTTTCGAAAATCTTCCTTCGATTTATCAGCGTATTGAAGATCTCCTCAATGAAGTAGATGTTGTTTATCTTACCATTTGTATGGATGTTTTCAACGCATCTATTGCCCCGGGAGTATCTGCTTCGGCGTATAACGGGATTTTTGCTGATGCTGCTTTTATGCATTTATACAGACGTATTTTAAAGAGTGAGAAGCTCGTTGCCCTGGATGTAGCGGAGGTCAATCCTTCATATGATATCCAAGAGAGGACAGCGAGGTTAGCAGCAAGTCTTGTAAATGAATGGTTTATGATATAACCCAAAAAATATATTCTTTTAATAGAGAAAATCATTATTTTATTTAACTTAAAGGAACAAAATTTGTTGCTTTGTTCATGCTTTTACCTGTAAAAGCAGTCTAAATTCATTTTTGAATTTGAAACAAAAATTACATTATGGAAGAATTAATTGAAAATAAACTTATCAAGGCGGATAAGGCTTTTTCAGAATGGAAGAAAGTGTCTTTTGAAGAAAGACAGAAATTAATTGCAAAGGCAGCTGATATTTTAAAGAATAATTCAGAGAAGTTTGGCGAAATTATTACCGGGGAAATGAATAAACCCATTTCACAGTCAATTGCTGAGGTAGAAAAATCTGCATTGATGATGGATTATTATGCGGACGCTGAAAATATTTTAAAGCCGGAGAAAATAGAATCTGAATATAAATTTTCTGAAGTTCATTATATCCCAAAAGGAGTTATTTTAGGAGTTATGCCATGGAATTTCCCTTTCTGGCAGGTATTGAGATTTGCAACTCCTGCTATTTTATCGGGGAATACGGTGGTATTAAAGCATGCTTCCATTTGCTTTGGAAGTGGTAACGCAATAGAACAAATATTTTTGGAAGCAGGTTTTCCGGAAGGCGTTTTTCAAAACCTGGAAGTAGGACATAAAGAAGTGAAGGCGATCCTTGAACATGATGCTGTAAAGGGAGTAAGCTTAACAGGAAGTGGAAAAGCAGGTGGAGAAGTGGCTTCTATTGCTGGTCTGAACATCAAAAAATCTCTGCTTGAATTAGGAGGGAGTGATGCATTCATCGTATTGGATGATGCAGATTTGGATAAAGCAGCAAAAGTAGGAGCGCAGGCAAGACTACAAAATTGTGGACAGACTTGTGTGGCTGCCAAGAGATTCATTATCAATGAAAAAGTTGAAGCTGAATTTTTGCCTAAATTTATTGAAGAATATAAGAAATTTGTGCCTGCAGATCCTATGGCTAAAGAAACGAAAATCAGTGGGATGGCAAGACCTGATTTAGCAGATGATCTGGAAAATCAGTTCAATAAAGCCTTAGAAAATGGAGCTGAAATAATTATTCCATTGGAGAGGATTTCTGAAAATGAATTTAATCCGGGATTAATCCGAGTGAAAGAAGGAAATCCAATTTTACAGGAAGAGCTGTTTGGACCTTTAGGAATGGTTATGATTGCTAAAGATGATGAAGAAGCGTTACAAATGGCCAATGACATTCCTTTCGGACTATCGAATTCTGTCTGGACAAGCACAGAGGCCCGTCAGTTATTTTTCATAGAAAATTTAGAATCCGGAACGGTCAATATCAATAGAATGACCAGCTCTGACCCACGTTTCCCTTTTGGAGGAACAAAAGGCTCAGGGTATGGGACAGAACTTTCATTAATTGCTTTAAAAGAATTTGTTACCCCTAAAACGATTGTGGGAAATTGATTTTCTTTTGTAGAATGTATTAATGATTTTTGATACTTAATATACAATATAAAAAAATAACTCCTGAATATTCAGGAGTTATTTTTTATTTCAATTTGAAAAGCAATTCTGCCTTTCAGCTTTTTTTGCCTTTTTGCTTTTAAACCGTAGTTAATCTCAGCGTATTTGTTTTCCCTCCTTCATAAGATGGAGTAGCATTGATATTGATTACAAAATCTCCACTTTCAATATAGCCATAATTATGCGTCAGCATATTAACCTGGATAATGGTTTCGTCTGTTGATTTATTCATGTCATAATAATAAGCATGAACTCCCCAAAGTAGATTTAACATGGTAATTACCCTCTTATTTCCACTATAAACGATAATGTGGGAATTAGGTCTGTGTGCAGAAAGTTGGAACGCTGTATAGCCTGAATGGGTCAAAGTAACAATTGCAGTTACATTAGTTGTTTTAGCAATCCTTACGGCAGCCAAACATACCCTGTTTGTTATAAACCTCTCGTCAATACAGTTGTAATCTTTTTCAATAGGCTCATTTTTGTGCTGATAGAAATTGGTTTTTTCTATATTCTGAACAATTTTAGCCATGTTCTCAACAACCTGTATAGGATATCTCCCTACAGAAGTCTCTCCTGAAAGCATTACGGCATCCGCTCCATCCAATACAGAGTTGGCCACGTCATTTACTTCAGCTCTTGTAGGAGTTAAGCTATTGATCATGGTTTCCATCATCTGAGTGGCAATGATAACCGGCTTGGAATAGAATCTTGCTTTTTCAACCAGGTTTTTCTGGATAGCAGGAACTTCTTCCATAGGAACTTCCACTCCTAAGTCTCCACGGGCAACCATCAATCCATCACACTCCAATAAGATTTCATCAATATTTTTTACCCCTTCAGGTTTTTCAATTTTAGCGATGATCGGAGTTTTGAACTTTCCGTTTGGATGTTTCTTGATCAATTCTTTCAAATCGATTATATCCTGTGCATGACGTACAAAAGAAAGTGCAATCCAGTCCACTTCCATGTCAAGCATGAAATTCGCATCCTGAATATCTTTTTCCGTTAAAGCAGGAAGAGAAACATTGGTATTAGGAAGGTTGACCCCTTTTTTAGAACTTAGTGGTCCCCCTTGAATTGTTTTTGCTTTTACCGTATCCTTTTGATTGGTTTCAATAACTTCCAAAACTAATTTTCCGTCATCAATCAAGATTCTTTCCCCTACATTCACATCTTGAGGAAACTGTTGGTAAGTCATGTAAACTTTGGTAGAATCTCCCTCAATTTTTTCATTGGTAAACGTTAAGATATCTCCAGGATTAAGATATGATCCCTCCTTTACGACTCCTACTCTTAATTTAGGACCTTGCAAATCCCCTAAAATACTTACAGAGTATCCATGTTCCTTATTGAGTTCTCTAATGATATCAATATTGGATCGAACTAAGTCATAATCTGCATGTGAAAAATTTATTCTAAAAACGTCAACACCTGCTTTCATAAGTCCTAACATGACTTCTTTAGATGATGATGCAGGGCCAAGCGTTGCGATAATTTTTGTCTTCTTTAAATACTTATTCATAATACTGGATAATTTGATAAAGTTCCTCATCAGAACTTAGTGTATAATCTTGAATTGGAAAAACAAGATTTTCAGGGAGCAAAATTACGGAAAAATCAGGAAACTGTTCCGAACTATGCAGAATATATTCCACATCTACCTGATTATTTAATAAAAATTTAATGTTTTCTTCTTCTGAAAAGAGCTCAGTCTGTAATTTTTTTTGCTTACTTTCTGATGACCTGTTGGAAATGAACGTAAAACAGGTTTTGGTAAATTTGTGATAAGCTTCAAATCTTGAGAAGTAATAATCGTAGTATAATCCATGGAAAACCAGGTCTTCTATTCTGGAAAACTTAAGATCATTGTTTTGATTTACTTTGAAAAAAAACTCGTAATCGGGTATATTTTTTGCTAATCTTACCAGTCCTATGGCAATATCTTCAAATTCTATATCGTCTAGATCATAAAGTTTTTGAATTTCCAAGTATATTTTCTTTTTTGTTTAAAATATAAAATGCCCGTTGTGCAGCTTTTTCTTCCGCCTTCTTTTTCGAAGTTTCAGTAGCGTTGGCAATCTTCTCATCTCCCAGCCATACATGGCAGCGAAATACGATCGCTTTATTAGCCTGAACCTCTTCGCAGGTTTCATACTTTATATGCAGCTTTTTCTTCTGGCTCCATTCAAGCAGAAGGCCTTTGTAGCTTACAATTTTATTTTCGAGTTTATTAATCTCAGAGGGCGTCAGTAGTCGTTCCAAAATGATCTTTTTACAAGTATCATATTGAAAGTCCAGATAAACAGCACCGATTAATGCCTCAAATAAGTTTCCGGAGATATTTTCGCCTAAAGCTACAGAATTTTGTTTGATTAAAAGATCAGTCAGCTTTAAATCTTCCCCTAATTTATTAAGATTTTTCCTATTAACAATCTTAGATTTCATTTGTGTTAAATATCCTTCATTAGCCCGAGGATAAGTCTGAAACAAATGACAAGAGATAATTGTACCCAAAACAGAATCTCCCAAAAATTCAAGCCTTTCGTAATTACTGTCTTGATTTTTAGAAGAATTTTTCAAAGAAAAAGCTTCCCGGTAAAGAGCAACATTTTCTACCTCAGTACCTAATATCTTATTGAGTTCAGTGCTGAGAAAATAGTCTCTCTCCGTTAATTTTCTTTTTCTTTGTTTGAGAAGGAATTTAGAAAAGTATTTCTGTAACTCCATTCAGTAAATTTAGATTTTCATAAACAGAACGCAGGCATTATGCCCACCAAATCCAAAAGTATTGCTCATGGCTACTTTTACATCTTTTTTCACAGCTTCATTAAATGTAAAATTAAGTCTGCTGTCAATATTTTCATCATCAGTAAAATGATTGATGGTAGGAGGAACTGTACCATGAATAATAGTTCCCAACGCAGCAATCGCCTCAATAACTCCGGCAACACCCAGAAGGTGACCCGTCATTGATTTGGTAGAATTAATCTGAATGTCGTAAGCGTGCTCTCCTAATAATTTAGAAATTGCATTAGATTCTGCAATGTCTCCTAATGGAGTAGATGTACCATGCATGTTGATATGATCTACTTCATCAGCAGTTAACCCTGCGTCTTCCAAACAGTTTTTCATTACTAAATAAGCGCCTAAACCTTCAGGATGAGGTGCTGTCATATGATGTGCATCTGCACTTAGACCGCCTCCTTTCAATTCTGCGTAAATTGTTGCGCCACGTTTTACCGCGTGCTCATATTCTTCAAGAATAATGGTTCCTGCACCTTCACCTAATACAAAGCCATCTCTGTCTTTATCAAAAGGTCTTGAAGCTGTTTTAGGATCATCATTTCTTGTAGAAAGTGCCATCATAGCATTAAACCCTCCAACACCACTTGCTGTAACAGCTGCTTCAGATCCTCCACATACGATAACGTCTGCTTTCCCCAATTGGATCAGCATTTTAGAATCGATGAGTGCATTTGCAGAAGAAGCGCAGGCAGATACAGTAGTATAATTGGGACCATGGAAACCATACTCAATAGAGATGTGTCCAGGGGTAATATCCGCAATCATTTTAGGAATAAAGAATGGATTGAATCTTGGAATATCAGTATTAGCCCATCCTAAAACTTCTGTTTCAAAAGTTTCTAAACCTCCGATTCCGGAACCCCAGATTACGCCGACTCTGTTTTTATCCACATTGTCTTCGATAATTCTGGAATGCGCTACTGCTTCTCTGGCAGCAACAAGCCCTAACTGGGTATTTCGGTCCATTTTTTTAGCTTCTTTCTTATCAAAATGCTGTAATGGATCAAAACCCTTGACTTCGCAAGCGAACTTGGTTTTGAAGTTTGTGGCATCAAAAAGAGTAATCGGAGCTGCACCGCTCTCACCTTTAACAAGATTTTCCCAGTAATCTTTCGCATTATTTCCAATCGGTGTTATTGCGCCAAAACCGGTTACAACTACTCTTTTTAATTCCATAAACTTTTTAAATTTTCCTTTTGTTGAAGAATATTATTTATTTACTACTTCTTCGATATAAGCGATAGCGTGACCTACAGTAGTAATTTTTTCAGCTTGATCATCAGGGATTTGAATATTAAATTCTTTTTCAAACTCCATGATTAATTCAACTGTATCTAATGAATCAGCTCCTAAATCGTTAGTGAAGCTAGCTTCAGGAGTCACCTCTGTTTCTTCAACGTCAAGCTTATCAGCGATGATAGCTTTTACTCTTGATGCAATGTCTGACATAGTAAATTATTTTTTTAATTGTTAGATGGTGCAAATATATAAAATTCTTTACGATAAAACATTTTTTTAGTCTTTTTTGTGGGTAGACTATCCGTATTTTATTGTCAGAAGTTTTAGTCTTTTAGTTTTCAGGTATTTATATTTTATATCTGCAGTGGCAGATGAAATTAATCATAAACGAAGAGAATGATTTTATGACTTAATTGGACATTAAAGACCGGATTCTGTTTTGCAAGTCGATAATTTCAACCTGTTCATGGTGAGCAGTCACTGTTATTTTGATAGAATTAGGTTGTTCTTCTCAATTTTGAGAAAAAAATATTTGAGATAAACGATATGATGATCTCTAATTAGTACTCATCATCATTGAATAAATGACGGAAATAAAGTTCTGGAGAATTGAGAAAGTTTTTAGTTACCTGATAATGTTCGGTATCCTGGTAATCAATGGGTGTCATATTATTATCAAGAGAGTAAATTGTTGCATTTGGATAACTTAATAAAATAGGTGAATGAGTAGATATAATAAACTGCGCCTTACCTGTTTTTTCCAGTGAGTGGATGATTGATAATAGGGATAACTGGCGTTGTGGAGACAGTGCTGATTCCGGCTCATCCAGAAGATAAATGCCTTTTTCGAAATGGTTGTGAAACAGGGCAAGGAATGCCTCACCATGAGATTGTTGATGCAGTGATTTTCCTCCGTAAGCGTCCAGAATTCTCATGTCGGTGGTGGCGACCTCATCAATATATGTGGCAAAATTGAAAAAACTTTCAGCTCTCATAAAAAAGCCTTCATTGATTTTTGTTTTCCAAGAAAGGGTAAGGTAGTCTGATAATGCGGACTCAGTCTTATGGAAATCATAATTATGGTTCCGGTTTCCGCCTGATAAATTGAATTCACATTTGTCAGCAATACTTTCCATTAAAGTAGACTTTCCAGTACCATTTTCACCCACGAAGAATGTTACATTGCTTCTTAAAATAAGATCCAGTCCATTTTTAAAGACCGGAAGATTAAATGGAAAATCTTCTGGATGATCTTCTTTTAGATAAATTCTTGATAAATACGTCATCTCTGATCAATGATTACTCCGCATATAGATAGCAAAAATATGCCAAATATTAAATATGTAACTTTGAGTATAATGAAATTGTATATAAAATACATGGTGAGTCTACGTTGTAAGCTTGCGGTTAACCAAGAGCTTAATGACTTAGGACTTAAGCATGCTGTTGTAGAACTTGGGACAGTGGAGCTTTTGGAAGAGATAACGGAAACACAGCGGGATATTTTAAGGCAGAGATTAAAAAAGCTTGGGCTAGAGCTATTGGATGATAGAAAAGCCATTCTCATAGAGAAAATTAAAAATGCCATTACGGAGATGATTCATTATTCAGAAGAGTTACCAAAAGAAAACTATTCTGATTATCTGAGTGACAAACTGGGGTATGATTATACCTATCTTTCCAATACATTTTCCGAGGTGAAGGGAATCACGATCCAGCAATTCATTATACTTAATAAAATTGAAAGGGTTAAAGAGCTTATTTTATACGATGAGCTCAACCTGACAGAAATTTCCTATAAGCTCAATTACAGTAGTGTCGCGCATTTATCCAAACAATTTAAAAAGGTGACAGGACTTCCTCCTTCTTACTATAAGCAGTTACAAAAAAACAGAAGCAATAATTTAGAAGACCTGTGATTTGTACAAGTATTTCAATTACATATATAATTTTCTTTCATTGTTTAATTTGATCTTTGTATAGAAGTAACTCTATTGAATTGTTATCTGCCACAGAAATACATCTTTGCGGATACAATATCCTGTAAAAGGTTTCAATACCTGTAAAATTATTAATGCACAATATTATGATATAGGAGTAGTTGGATAAAAGTGAAAGCTTTTGTCCAATTTATACTGTGTGAAAGATCTTTTATTGATAAACATATGGAAGCAAAGAAAAGCTATTTAACAAAAGAGATTCTAAGGATTACTTTAGAAATTCAAACCCAATTTCCAGAGCTGTACGTGCTTCTCAGTGAAACGCCGTTGATTCCTTCAAAACATCAGGAAGAAATCAACCTGAATGACTTAAGGCAATATCTTTTTTCAATTATCAAACAAAAGAAGGATTTTGAAAAAGGAATAAAACAGTTTAAAATGAGCAGATATGAAAACGATTCAATTATATAAATTTAAAGATTCGGTCACTAAGAAAATACCTTTATTTAAAGAGGATTCCAGTCTGAATACACTCAATGATCTGATGTATACTGATTTGATGGATGTAGAAATTGTCACAGAATATATTATCGATATTGGCGATGACTTTGTATTTGAAGATCTTCAAAATTCAGAATTATTGATAGTATGTACTTTGGCGCGGGAGACTATTGAGCATTATTTTGTGACCGCTATTAGTGATTATGATTTGATCTAAAGACTAAAGAAGCATAATAAAAAAACATAAGATGATTTTAAACCAATGAAGCAGTTGTATTAATAATACAGGCTGCTTTATTATTGCACCTATAGGGATGTTTATTAATACTTTATAAAATAAGTTGTAAGCATTCATAATTTAAAAATATAAAATGAGAAATGTTTACATGAGCGAAAGCAATGAACATCATGGTATGGATAGTTCAGCAAAACCAATTCGTATCGCGTACCTGATTCTGGTACACCGCTTACCTGAACAATTCAAAAGACTTTTTAAAGCCATCTATGAACCTACCAATTTTTATCTGATCCACATTGATAAAAAAGCGAATCAGGAGATCGGGAAAGACGTCAGAGATTTCCTGAAAAAATATCCGAATATCCACATTCTTAAAAGTGAAAAAGTAGTATGGGGTGGATACAGCATGGTTCAGGCTGAACTTGACGGAATGAACTATCTTCTTAGTATGAATGATGAATGGGATTACTTTATCAACCTGAGTGGTCAGGACTATCCTTTGAAATCACAAAAAATTATCAAAGAATTCTTATCGGCGAATAATGGAAAAAGTTATCTGAAAGTAGCAGACCAGAAAGAGATCAGGCCAGAAACCATGAATCGTATAGAAAACTATTTTGAAGAACTTGAAGATAGTATATCGGAAAAAACTCACAAAAGAGATTTTATGGAGGGAGTGATCCCTTATATTGGTGGGCAATGGATGATTTTAACCCGAAATTGTTGCGAATTCATATGTAATAGTATAGAAGTGAAGAAGTATGAAGACTACTACTTGAATACTTTGATTGCAGATGAATCTTTTTTTCAGACTGTCTTAATGAATACTTCTTTTGATGGCATTTTAGTGGATGATGATAAGAGGGCTATTATCTGGATTCCGGATGGAGACATTAAACTCCGTCCGAAAACATTTATCAGGACAGATTTTGATTTTCTGCAAACAGGAAGTCACCTTTTTGCAAGAAAATTCGATGATAACGTTGATGACCAGATTATTAATAGTATCGCAATTCAATACAACGAACCTTTTAAAGCGTTGGCGAAAGTAATCGATATAAAGACTGTCAGCAAAAGCTATGATCGTCTGAATTAAAACTATTGTAGATTTAATGAAAAGCAGGTATGTATTATTTACATACCTGCTTTTTTAGTATAGTACCATTGATAATTAATAGGTGTTCATGTGATTCATCATTTCCATAAGGGCTAAAAGGGAAACTAATTTTTTAGATGATTTGTATTTTGGAGAAAGCTGATCCCTGATTTCATTTAAAGCTTTGCTGAGATTATTGCTTACAGTTTTGTTGCTTAAATGAAGTGCTTCAGCAGTTTCATCTACTGACATGTTTTTACGGATCCGTAGATCATAGACTTTTTGTTCGGTTGGAGAAAGTCTGGATATCACCTCATCTATCATTGTAAAAAGCTCATTAATATCTGTATCTTCCAATATTTCTGCATACTCAGCATCACTTATTTCAAATAAAGAATCTTCAGACTCATCTATGTGGATGGATTGTGCCTTTTTGATGCTGTTATAATAGTCAAGGATGCGGTAGTGTATAAAACGAAACAGGTATCCTTTGGCGCTTTCTATTTCATCCGTCTGTACAAATTCAGGATTTTCCAACACTCTTATCCAAAGGTTTTGAAGCAGCTCCTCTGTAGCTTCTTTATCTCTCGTACGGGCAAAAATCATTGTATAGAAACTATCCCAATATCGCTCATATAACATGGTAAAAGCAGGTCGGTCACCTGATTTTATTTTTTTTAATAGAGTATAGTCTGTTGGTTTCATAATGTTTGATACAAAATTACCTAAACTAATATTAATGTTTTATGAATTATCCCACCTCCAAGATTAAATAATTCTGAAAATATTACTAAGTATTTAGGTTTTATATGTGGATATGTGTATAAATCATATGTTTTGTATTAAAAAAATGATAGTGATGTTAACCGGATATTAAATGCCTTAAGGGAAGTTTTCCTTTTTCACAGTATTATAAGTGAGGATGTTGATGAAAGTAATATCAACAAGAAACTAATACAATAACATTATACTTATCAAGTGAAGAAATTGAAATACAGCAAGACAGAGGCGTTTGTTTTTAAATTATGGAGCAGGGAAGTGTCAGGAGATAAAATCTCAGAGAAAGAATTAAGACTATTGGAATTATGGGAACGTGAGGTAATCAAAAGCCTGGACAAAGAAGATATTCAGAAGTCTAAAATAAAAGTACTCTCAGATCTTGAACCTTATTTTGTACATCCGATAAACAGTCAGGTTTATTTCAGGAAAAATAGGTATAGCGTTGCCGCTGTATTACTTCTCTTATTTTCTTTGGGCGGATTCTTTACGTATTTCTTTTTCTATAAACCTGATGTATATGTTGCTGAAAATATCAACCGTACTGTGAAACTAAAAGACGGATCGTTGGTAATGCTTTTGCCAGGTGCAAAACTTACGGTTGAAAAAAGTTTTCCGGCCGAAACGAGAATCGTGGACTTACAGGGAGACGCTGTATTTAAAGTGGCAAAATCAAAAGTCCATCCATTCATTGTAAAAGCTGATGGCTTTAGTACCAGAGTAATGGGGACTGTGTTTAAGGTAATGCAGAGAGGGACACGTAAAACAGTAGAGCTTTATGAAGGAAAAGTGGCGGTTTCGTCACCCGGTACTTCTGTCGCTTACCTTACTCCCAACCAACGATGGACGAACTTTGGGATAGCACATACTGCTGCGGTAGTTATAGGTAAGAAAGATAAGCGGTCTGGGAAAAAGTTGTTTGTACTGATGACCCTGACCTTTAATGATGTACCCTTCAAAAATATAATGGATATCCTCTATAAAAATTACGGAATAAGTATCAAATATCCTCCGGAAGTAGCAGATAAAAAAGTTACGGCCGACCTTACAGGGAGCAGTTGGGATGAAAATGTAGAAGCGTTGGCATTTATCACGGGACTTGAAGTGCAAAAGGAGAATAATACCACTTACATATTAAAAAAGTAGCAGTATAGCAGTTATGTAGTGTTTATGAAAAGAATTATGAGTCAGTCAGTAATAAAAAGTGGTATAAAAAATATGAGAAATTTGAAATGCAGTCTTACGGTAGCGGTGATCTTTTTTGCCACAACAGTAGACGCGCAGGAGTTGACGATGAAAGTATCTTTTTCTGCCCCGGCCGGAAAACCTTTGATCAATACATTGGAAGAATTCGCAGATAAAACGAGGATGCGTTTGGTGTATTCAAAAGAAGATATTAAAGACTTTAAAGTGAGAGAGGTAAGATGTGATTATATTTCTGTAACCGAATGTCTGAAAAATATTACAGATAACCTTCCCGTGGCTGTACGTCAGAGAGGAGAGTTGCTCTCAGTGAAATATCAAGGCTCCAACATGTCTGTATCTGCAGTACAGGGAAATGGAAGGCTTACAGGAAAAATTGTAGATGAGGTAGGAAATCCTATTGTAAAAGCAGAAGTAAATGTTGCAGGAAAGACTGCAGCAACGGATAATAATGGAGATTTCAGCATCAATGTGCCTGCAGGAGTTTATACCCTTACGGTGAAGGCATCAGGCTACAGTTCATTAAGAGTAGAGAAGTTGCAGGTAATTACTGATGAAATTAATACTGTTTCTTTTGCGATGAAGCATATCTCTAATA
The DNA here is from genome assembly GCF_002285635.2 of Chryseobacterium piperi. Taxonomy (NCBI): domain Bacteria; kingdom Pseudomonadati; phylum Bacteroidota; class Flavobacteriia; order Flavobacteriales; family Weeksellaceae; genus Chryseobacterium; species Chryseobacterium piperi. The sequence goes on from NZ_CP023049.2 coordinate 3,853,139, forward strand.
AAGAAATGAATATTAAGGAGGTTGTAATAACAGGTGTACGTAAGGCGGATACGCAGGCAGGTCTTTTAGCTCAACAAAAAAGAGCAGCTCAAATGAGTGATGGAATTTCTGCTGAGCAAATATCCAAAACTCCTGATAATGATGTAGGAGGTACTCTTAAAAGAGTTACAGGAGTGACTACGATCGATAATAAGTATGTGGTGGTACGTTCAATGGGAGAACGTTGGAATACCGCAGCAATGGATGGAATTAATTTACCGAGTACAGAAGCATACAACCAGAATTTTTCTTTTGATATTATTCCTACCGCTATGGTAGAAAGTGTGGTGGTCAGCAAAACGGCAACACCGGATATGAATGCCAGCTTTGCGGGAGGTTATGTAGAAGTGCGAACAAAAGATATTCCCAACGAAAATTTTACAACAGTAAATATTGGCTCTTCTTATAATGATATCTCAACATTTAAAGAGTTTATTACCAAGAAGCGAGGGAAGTATGATTATTGGGGGTATGATGACGGAACAAGGGATTTCCCAAAAGGTTTGGAAGCTACAGACTGGAATAACCCTTTGTTTTTTGAGCAATCAAAGCGATTTACCAATGATAATTTTACGAATTATTCAACGACAGCTAATCTTAATTCTAATATGCAGGTTGCTTTAGGAAGGAATTACAGGCTGAAAAATAATAATAAATGGGGTTTTGCTGCGGCTATTACAACAAGAAATGAACAAAATAAACTTGATATTGACCATACCGGAAGAGGAGGCTGGATGGATAATGCGGGATTGGTTATTGGCTGGGAAAAATTGGGAGTTGCCCCGGTAAGCTTTTTTAATTTTAAAAATAAAGGAGCATCCTATAGTTATAATTCGACCATAGGAGGAATGTTGAACTTCGGTTTGCAGCTTGGCAAAAACAGGATCTCTTTCCGTAATTCCTATACCCATATTTATGATCAGACCCTGACGAGGATTACCGGCTGGAATGAATATGTAAATGGAAGCGGAGATGCCACCATTCCGTATAATTATTTTTACTACGGTATTCTTCCTCCCAATACAGATCTGAAGTTCGTAGACCGACCGATTACAGAGACAACAGATTATCCGGTGTATCAAACCTTGCTCCAAAACAAATTGGAAGGAAGTCATAAAATAGGAAACAAAGAGATCAGCTGGTTTGCTGCCAGAACAGGTGTCACTTCGGATACAAAAGATTATACTCAGTATCAGACCAATTATAATTTCATAGGAAACGAAATTTTAAGTTATAATCAGATCTATAACTCCGGAAATAATTTTGCCAGAGGATATATTGCCAATAAAGAGACTGATTATAATTATGGAGCTTCATTCAAATGGAGTATGGATACCGGAGATTTTAAAAATGATGTTAAAGTAGGTTATGCAGGGGCTTTAAAAAATAATACCAATCAGCAACAGAAATTTTTTCTTAGAGTGGACGAAAACCGTGATGTTCCCAACAGTGAAAAAAACAGTCTGATTATGTATGGTGCACTTGCGGGGTGGTTTGATGGTTCTCATTACAATCCTGGCGGTATCGGATGGCAAACTAAAGCACTTTATAAAAATGATAAATACGAAGGTAAAGTAACTCAGCATGCTCCTTTCATTATGTTTGATAACCGTTGGAAGAATAAACTCAGATTGGTTTGGGGAATGCGTGCAGAATACTTTAGATATGATCTTATTTCTCAGCAGCAGGATCCGAGTGATAATAAAAATGTGATTAAAGCACCTATTAAAGAAAAAGCATGGCAGTGGATGCCTTCAGCGAATTTTACTTATAGTCCTTCTAACAATATCAATGTGAGATTAGCTTATAACAGATCGGTTATTCGGCCTCAGTTTAACGAAAGAACAGGGTTGCCTTATTTTGATCCGATTGCGAACGGTCTTATCTATAATACGGAAATGACTTCGGCTGTCATCAATAATTATGATTTCAAGTTTGAGTGGTTTCCGGGTCTGGGAGAAATAATTTCTGCAGGATTGTATTATAAAAATATTGATCGGCCGATTGAGCGAGAGGGTTATATTTCTCAAGAAGGAAACCTGTTTCTTTATAATGGAAATTCTAAAAATGCAAAATTAAAAGGATTTGAAGTAGAAGTAAGAAAAAGCTTAGGCTTTATCAAGGAAGGTACTTTCCTGAAAGATCTTTTTATCAGTGGAAATTTCACGTACAATGATACTAAAGTGGTGGCTTTCAAAGACCGGTATAAAACTGAAGATACCGATCCAACCTATGAAGTAGATCGTCCTCTGTATGGACAGACGCCTTATGCCTACAATTTAGGCTTGCTATATAATGGTAACCGTTTAGGTTTGAGTTTTTTATACAATGCTAAAGGTGATCAGTATGTAACCGTTGGGTATGCTTATATCGGTGAAGAAATTCAAAGGCCTTACGCCGTGGCAGATGCTCAGATTTCATATAGACTTTTAAAAGATAAGAACCTGGAGATCAAGTTTAACGTAAGAAACCTCTTCAACAGGGTAAGGGAATATTATAATAATTTCAATTCCTACTCGGTGTCCAAAGGTGACGGAAGTTCTTATGATACACAAAGAGAATCTCTGGGGCTTTTACCCGGAGCAACAAGCAAATATGATAAAGATATCGATAGAATATTATTCAGAGCTTACAATGGGAGGCTATTCGGCTTATCAGTAGGATATACCTTTTAGGTAGTGCTGAGTATCAGATAAAAAAGAAAACAAGCTTTTGACAGAAGCATTATGATATAAGATCTTATATAGATGGTAGGTGTTACAGGTTTCCGTATCCTGAGATCTGAGAAATAAAACTGATGATGCGCACTTCAGTAGATAATCAGACAAAAATGGAAAATTACTGTATTCCCTGGGCAGTAATTAGATCTACAGGGAACTTTGTAGGGGCTGCACCTCAGGCAATACAGAGTTTTAAAAACAATGTGTAACCAAATCACGGTGATATAAAGGTGGTATCCCGTAACCAGGATTCATCCGGCCCAAAAAAATAAAATAACCGGATCCATATTTCTAAATTTTACAACAATGAGAAAATTAACTTTAATCGCTGTAACAGCTTTATCCCTAACAGCTTGTCGTCAGAATGATTCTTTATCAGATTCTTCTTCATTTGAAATGCAATCTGCTTCTGCAGAATATTTAACTGCTTCCGCACTTCCTGTTACTGCAGTTAGTGGTGCGATTACTACCAATACTACTTGGAGTGGAGTTGTTGAAATCGATGGTATAGTAACTGTTAAAGGTGGAGCTACTTTGACAATCCAGCCGGGTACTTTTATCAAAGCAAAGCCTAATACAACAAATACGCCGACAGGAGTTTTGGTTATTGCTAAAACAGGTAAAATAAATGCTACAGGAACTGCATCTCAACCTATTATTTTTACAAGTTATAAGTTATTGGATGGAGATGAAGATACTACAGCAACTCCAGGTGATTTTGGAGGTGTTATTATGTTAGGAGATGCTCCTACAAATAAGCCTACAACTACTGTTATTGAAGGTTTATCAGGTGCTGATTATCAATATGGTGGTACGAATGCTGCTCACAATGGAGGAACTATTAAATATGCACGTATCGAATTTGGAGGATTTGACCTTTTCGCACCTAACTCAGGAAATGAAATCAACGGGTTAACTTTAGGTGGAGTAGGTAACGGTACTACATTAGACCACATCCAGGTATCTTATGGTAAAGATGATTCATTTGAATTCTTTGGAGGTACGGTAAATGCATCAAACCTTGTTTCTTTTGCACCGGATGATGACAACTTCGATTTTGACTTCGGATATTCAGGAACGATTACTTGTGCTTTGGCATTAGCAGATTATAATTCAACTCATAGCCAGAGTGGAGGTGTTTCTGATACAAATGGTATCGAATTGGATAATGACGGGACAGGTTCTACTGCTTCTCCTTTCACGCGTCCTACTGTTAAAAACCTTACTATCGTTGGAGCTAAAAGTCCTTTAAAAGGAGGTTTATATGAAAATGCAATCCACGTAAGAAGAAATGGTAAATTAACTTTAGATAATGCTGTTGTTACAGGATATCCTGTAGGAGTATTATTAGAGACTGTAAACAGTACTACTCCTGTCAATCTTGCAGATCTTAACTTTACAGCTGTACAAGCTCATGGGTTTACATTCGCTACAGCGTCTAAAGTAGGTTCTACTACTGCAGCACTTACGATTCCTGGAGTAACAACTTCTACTTCTAATCCTGCTAACCTTTGGGGAATGTCTCAGCCGTTCTTTAACGAAGCTACTGCATGGAATGTTTCTCCAAGAAATTGTGGAGATTTCCAAGGAACATGGACAAAATATAATTTTTCAATTGTACAATAATTGATAATATGGGGTGGCACCATCTGCCATCCCATTTTTTTAATTCATTTTTAAAATCTATAGTATGAAAAAAGTAGTTTTATTCTCTCTCTTAATTGTATCAAAGTTATTGTCTGCCCAATATCCGGTTTGGACCAATTCTTTTGATTCAACAAGTGATATGCAGGGGTGGTCTTTCCATGATCTAAACGGAAATGGAAACGGATGGATACAGGGACCGAATATTTATCATAACGGTACTGCTCTGCAGTATGGTTCAGCAGGTTCTTTACGCTACTCAATAAGCAGTGTTCCTTCCGGAAGTGTAGCGGGATTTGGTACTGAAAATGACTGGGCGATTTCTCCGCAAATTGACTTGTCTTCATCGGGCGGGACGATTACTTTGGCAGCTTATATCGGTCGTCAAAGAACAACCCATCAGATTGTTGGAAGATACCTTTATATTTATGTAAGTACCGATCAAAAGCCGGTGCCGGAATTAGCCGATTTTCAGGCATTGGCAGTAGATGCCAACGGAAATAACATTGTAAGTCCTTATGTGATCAGTGCTGGTGGTGGAGGTAACCCTTTTCCCAACGACTTGAATCAGTTTGTAGAAAGCCTTGTTGATCTTTCTGCTTTCGCAGGAAAAAAGATCTATATCGGATTATGGTCAAACAGAGCCACTGGAGATACGACCAATGTGCCTAATATCAACATTAATGAAATGGCGATTTATACTTCGGTTCTAAAAACACAGGATGTAAAAAAAGTAAAAGATCTTACCTTGGTGATGCAGAATCCGGTTGTAGCATCTTTAATGCTAAAGCTTAATCCTGCCTTCAGGGAAAATGCAACAACGGTTACAGTATTTAATATGGCCGGACAATCAGTTCTTAATACCCGATACAGCAGAGAAATGAATGTGACCGGGTTGTCTTCAGGTAATTATGTTGCTGTAGTATCAGACGGAATATTGTCTGAGAAAGTGAAGTTCATCAAAAAATAATTCTTTACATACAGGATGGTGCTCCCTCAGTTCGATTTCTTTAAGATGAAAAAAATAACCATGTCAAAAACTATTACTATAGGACTTTATAGCGCACCTGTACCATATACAATTTAAAAATATTGCCCTCTGTATGGCTTAGGGCAATATTTCTAAATTATAGTTTATAATTAATATCATAAAAATGAAAAAAATAATCGCCCTTGCTATTCTTATCGGTTTGTTATCATGTACTGATGAGGTTATGCAGCCTTATGATAAATCACAGAAACCTGCGGAAATTAATATCAAGGGATATTCAAAACCGGATGTATTGCAATTAAGGCTTAATGGGAAACCTGTAGTCATCAATGGAAGTACGTCATATACCAATACTATAGAAACCCAATTGAGTTTTGTTGTGGATGAAGGAGAAACAGATCAGATTGAGATCTATAACAATGAAAGCGGAAAACAGATCGCAAAATATAATATCAATTTTAATAATATAGATCAGTATAAAAATTTGTATTTCTTCAACCTTCCCGGAATTTACCTTCAGACGTATGCTGTCAAGCCTCAGGTAAATCTTGGAAAAGTAGGAATGGAATTTATCTTTCCTAATTTAGGGGAGGTCTCCGGTGTCTCTTTAGACGGGATAAAAGGAGTATTAAAGAGAGAAAATGGACAGGTGTTGGCAGAGTTTGATCGTATTGAAAAAAATAATTTCTCTCCGTTAAAGATGTACAGTTTTTTCAGTGTAACAGCTCCTGTCTATCTGGAATTGTACAAAACAGGAACTTCTGATCCATATTTCGGATCGCAAATCATTCAGGTAAAAATAAAACAGGATATAGGAGCAAACATGATCGTACTGCAGGAAAAGATGGAAAATGGAAAAGTTGTGGTGATCGGTGATATTGATATTGCAGACTATTTGTAAAAATAAATTCTTTAAGGAGCATCATGGGTAAATTTTTTACATTTAATAGACTGGCTTTAATCTCTCTGATTTCAATAATGGCTTTTTCATGCAGGTCTGAAGAAGAAGCAATTCCTGATTTTCCCGATGGAAGTGTGGAGTCTGCTAATGTGTGGGTACAGGACCAAATGAAACGATATTATTATTGGGCAGATCAGATGTCTTCGAAACCGGATTATCATCTGCCTGTCAAGAAATTTTTTACAAGTCTTTTATCTCAGAATGATCGTTTTTCAAGTATTGTTAATACTGAAGATCCCACAACCTATTTACGTACCGTCCGGAATATGTATGGATTTGATTATGCTGTTCTTCAACTTGCCAACGGGCAGATAACGGCTGTAATTAAACTAGTCTTACAGAATTCTCCTGCTCAAAATGCAGGTTTGCAGCGCGGGATGATCATAAAGAAAATTAATGGAAGCCTGATCACGGCTTCCAATGCAGAAAGTCTTCTTAACTCTATTCCCAATAATACAACCCTTGACCTTATGGTAGGAAACTGGAAAGACGGGAATATTGAGAATGAAAAAAATATAAAGGTGTATTGTGGCTTTTCTCTTGATCAGCCTATTATCTCTAAAATTTTTGAACAAAATGGTAAAAAGACAGGATACTTATATATTTACGATTTCCCGGATGGAATGTCTCATAGTCTTAATCAGAAATTTGCAGAATTTAAAGCTAATGGGGTAAAGGATCTTGTGGTAGATCTCAGATATAATTACGGCGGATCAGTAGCATCAGCAGCGGCATTATGTTCACTGATTCCTTTGGGAATAGCTTCCGGTTCTCCCTTTATTATCTATAAAGGGAATAAAAATGGAGGTGAAGTTAAAAAGACATTTGCAGAACAGATTGCCTATGACCCTACTGCTGTTGACTTTGCAACGCTTCATGCTAATGCATTAGGGTTGGGCCGGGTTTTTATTCTTACATCAAGGAATACAGCATCCGCATCCGAAATAGTAATCAATAACCTTAAACCTTATGTGCAGGTGATACAAGTGGGAGGTACTACTCTTGGGAAAGATATGGCAGGCTTTTCCATTTCAGATGATCGTAAGCCCAAGAAAATCTCATGGCAGTTGCATCCTGTTATTTATAAGGTATACAATGCGAACGGGCATGGAGAATATAACAATGGAATTTCACCACAGGTTCCGGTAGATGAATATGCTTCATTACCATTAATGCCTCTAGGGCAGGCTGATGAAACTTTACTTCAGACTGTTTTAGGGAAGATTTACTCCAAATCTGTTCAGGAAAATACAATTCAGGTGAAAATACTTTCTGAAAGTGAAAGACCATTTTCACTATCTAATAGTAAGCGATATTAAAAACCTAATGAGTTATGCAAGGAATAGAGCCCAAAATACACCAGGAAGTGATCAAAAGAGTTCATGATCTTGAACAATTGTTAAAAGAAACACCCGAGCAAAACAGGGAATACACGGAAGAAATTTTTCATATGAATACTGAATTGTCAGCACTTTATGAAGAGTACCTTACGATAAAAAAGAGGTTGGAAAGTTGTATTAAGCTTTACAAATCGCAGCATATTGAGATTAGGAAGCAGCTTACACAAAATATCCGAAAGTTGAGACGTGAAACAATAAATCAAAAATAGGGAATTTTAATCTCCGAGATTGATTCCTCACTTTAATGCTAAAAACACTCTATCCTTTTTTTGGGTAGGGTGTTTTTATTTTGCGAAGTATTTAAAAAAAACTCTTAAAAAATGTTAAAATTTAGATTAAATGAAATATTGGCACAATATTTCAATGTACTCAGCAACTCATGTTTAATTTGAGTTTTCATGGTTATTAGTTTTGTCCTCAACTTAGGTTGGGGATTTTTTGTATATAAATGTTGCGTTTAGCAATTGAAGTGCTAAATAGCCTATGGTATAATGATAATTAAAATATAAGATTTTAGTTTACTATATCAGGATTGTTTTTCGTTTAAATTGCTAATATTATATATAATTAAAAAATTTTAGTAATTATATATTCCCGTAATGGGGAATAAAAATATTTTGTATAATTGGTATTAGGTTGCAACCAGACAAATATTAATTAATTTTTTATTTGAAAATATGAAAAAGCATACTTCTTTTTTGCTTTCTTTTTCCGACTATATATTTCTCTCAGGATATTAGATTTACCTATCATTATAGATTTGTTACAGATACTTTGAAAAAAAATATTATTTCTGATGAAATTGTAATTTTAGATTTTAATGAGAAAGAAAAGCAATCTATTTTCACCGGACTAAAACATATAATATCTGACTCAACTATGAGAGCAAAGTCAGATAAAGGGATCATGTCATTTCCTGATACTTCAATGAAAATAAAGTATGTAGTAGAAAAGAATAGCAATGGCAGAATATACTTTTATACTCCTAATCATATGCCTAATCCTGTTTTAAAAGTTAAAGATGAAAGGAAAATAAATTGGAAAATTTCAAATGAAAAAGAAAGTATATTAGGATACATAGCTCAAAAAGCAACAACTATTTTTGCAGGAAGACAATGGACGGCTTGGTTTAATGCTGAAATTCCTATTTCTGATGGACCATATAAATTTTATGGATTACCTGGACTTATCTTAAAAATTTATGATAGAACAAACACCCATTCATTTGAAATTATATCTGTACAGAAAAAAAAGTCTGATTATGTTGTTTTAAATGATGTTACTTATAAAGAGGCGAAGCAGATTACTTTAAATGAATATGAAAGTATTTCTAGAGAGAGTCCTTTGGAAAGATATAGAAATAAAGCTTTTAGTGGGGATATAATTTTTCATAACAATGAAGAAAAGCAAAAGTTTTTGAAAGATTTAGATGTCCAAATAAAGGAAAGCAAGATACATGATAACAATCCTATTGAATTATTATATAAATAATCCTATAATTGGAAAGTGATATAAAAATGGGCACGAACAAATTGCCCGTACCCATCCACACATAAAAAAAATTAATGTAAAATATAAGTGAAGAATATAGCTGTGAATAATCTCATGTAAATTTTATAAAAGCTTAATTTGAATTATTGTCATCTTATTCAATTAAATAATTGATAAACTCTACATTTGATTCTATACTTTATTCTTAAGAATGTGTTTGAATTTTAACTTATTATGCTTTTAGCTAGTATGGGTTGCTAGGACAAAAATTTCATTAAATCCATTATTATAAAAACCATAGCATATACTTTTAAATCATTAGTTAAGTACATGTTTTGTAATCGATGTCTTTTATAAAATGGGCACGAGCAAAGCACTCGTACCCACCATCACATAAATGAAAAAATTAATGTAAAATATAAATGAAGAATGTGTAACTGTGAAATTGTGTTATGTAAATTTTACAAAAGCTTAATTGGGATTATTCAATTAAATAATTTATAAACTTTACATTTTGATTCTATATTTTATTCTTTTTCATTATGTATAAGAATGTTTCAAAATTTAAATCATCGTACTTTAATCTTTTAGTTAGTATGGGTTGCTAAGGCATGCATTTCGTTATTAAGTCCATTACTATCATTATAATTATAAAAACCATAGAGTGTAGAATCCTTCAAAATTGACCATCTCAATCCTGTGAAAATGATCAGTTGATTCCTGAGCAAATTGACCATGGTATTCCTGAGCAAATTGACCACCAAAAAAAAGTCAGAAAACGTGTCTTGAATAACTTAGCCAAAAAATACCAAATGGCTAACAAAAGAATAGACATGTTGAACATTAAACAATTATTACGATTATACACCCAGGGGGTAAGTAAATTGCGGATAAGCAAACAACTGGGTATCTCACGCAATACTGCTAAAAAGTATATCAGCCTGTTCCATGAACACCAGCTTACATATGACGAGCTGATAGAGCTGAGTGATGAAGATTTAGATGATTTATTCGAGACTCCGCCAACCGATATAAGGGATAAGGCCAATATTAAAAAACAACTTGAATCGTTGTTTCCTTACATATCCAAAGAACTAAAACGTGTTGGGGTCACCCGTTATCTGCTATGGGAAGAATACATAGATAAATACCCTTCAGGCTACCAATATTCCCGCTTTTGCCATCATTACCGGGAATGGTGTAAAAAGGTGAACCCTTCCATGCATATTGAACATAAGGCTGGGGATAAACTTTTTGTGGATTATACAGGAAAAAAACTTCACATTATTAATAAAGAAACAGGAGAACAACAGGAAGTTGAGGTCTTCGTATCCATACTTGGAGCCAGTGGCATGACCTTCGTAGAAGCTACAAGAACCCAGGGGAAAGAAGATTTTCTTGGAAGTCTTACCAAAACCCTGCATTATTATGGAGGAGTTCCCGCAGCTATTGTTACCGATAACCTGCGTACAGCCGTAAAAAAGAGCCATAAGTACGAACCTGTCATCACTGATTCTCTTCTGGATTTTGCTTCCCACTATAGCACTACAATACTTCCTACGCGTACCTATCATCCCAAGGATAAGGCTTTGGTTGAAAATGCGGTACGCATTGTGTATACCCGCATTTTTGCTCCATTGCGTAAAGATCACTTCTTTAGCCTGGAAGCATTGAACAAAGCTATAGAAAACCTGCTGGAAGGATATAATGAAGCTCCCATGAAAAGAAAGAAGTATTCCAGGGCTGATGTTTTCCGTGAGGTTGAAAGACATGCATTATCCCCACTACCAGCTATGATGTACCAGCTCAAGCATTCTGCACGTGCTACCGTTCATAAGACCAGCCATGTATATTTAAGTAAAGACCAGCATTATTACAGTGTTCCGTTCAGCTATATTGGTAAAAAAGTAAACATTATTTTTAGTAAAAATACAGTCGAGATTTACTATGACCAGCGCAGAATAGCATTCCATAACAGAATCCTGGCTAAATATCAGTATACGACTGTAAAAGAACATATGCCTTCATCTTATCAGTTTATGACTGAATGGAATCCCTCCCGGTTTATCTCTTGGGGAAGGTCTGTCGGGGAATATTGTGAGCAGTACATCATCAAAATCCTGGAAAAGAAACAGCATCCTGAGCAGTCCTATAAAACCTGCCTGGGAATCCTTTCATTATCAAAAAAGATCGGCAACATAAGACTTGACAATGCCTGTAAAAGAGCGTTGGGATATGAAAAATACAGCCTTGCCATGATTAAAAGTATTCTGGAAAGAGGGCTGGATAATCTAACCGATGACGATGCATTTTTTGAAGAAAAGAAACTGCCTAAACACAAAAACATAAGGGGCGGAAAATACTATCAGTAACATCTACAATCATTAACAATTAAATCATTAATACAAAACCTATGAATCAGGCAACATTAGAAAAAATGAAACATTTAAAGCTCCACGGGATGCACAGGGCGTTTTCCACAACAATGGAAACAGGAAGTATCTCCTATACCAATGATGAACTTATAGCCTACTTGATTGAATCCGAGTATGACGACAGGGAAAGCAGAAAGGTAGAAAGATTGATTACCACAGCTAAGTTCAGATACAGGACATTTATGGAAGAGATTACGGCCTCTTCTTCCAGAAATATTGATAAGAATACTATTGGAAGATTATCTTCCTGCGATTTTATATCACAGAAACAGAATATTCTTATTACAGGCAGTACAGGAGTTGGAAAAAGTTTTATCGCAACTGCCATTGGATACAAAGCCTGTACAATGGGATATAAAGTCATGTACTTCAGCATCAACAAACTCTTCTCAAAGCTTAAGATGGCTAAGGCAGACGGATCTTACCTTAAAGAGATAGACCGAATAGAAAAGCAGGATCTTATTATCCTTGATGATTTTGGATTACAATCCCTGGATAATCTTAAACGTCAGGATTTTATGGAGATTATAGAAGACAGACACGGAAAACGTTCCACTATTATTGCTTCGCAACTGCCTGTAAGTGCCTGGCATGAAGTCATTGCGGAACAAACAATAGCCGATGCAATACTTGACAGAATGGTTCACAACTCCCTGAGAATAGACCTTAAAGGAGAATCGATGAGAAGAAAAAAAGCTGATCAGAAAATCAGCTCAGAGTAAAGATTTATTTTATATTTTTAAACCATCTTTTAGACACCTTTTTTGACTTCATTCTTAGTGGTCAATTTAATCAGGAATTAGGTGGTCAATATCACTGGAATTTACACCTTGATGTCATCAATTATCGTAATAACAGGAATATTTAATACTGACAATTATAATAGGGGATTTTCTCTATCTTTTCTATTACCCTGTGCAATTTTCATAATAAGCACCATAGCATTAATTATAGTAAATTTTAAAAGTTCTAATAAAGTTCAATCATAAAAAAAATATCCCGAACTAATCCGGGATATTTTTTTTAAAACCCGTCTTCAAGTTTTTGAATTTCTTCTCTTGCGAACTCTTCCATTTCTTCAATGATCTTTTCTCTCTCATGTTTGTTTAAAAACATAGCGTGTTCAATTTCTCGTACCAAGCTAATAGGCTGCAATTGTTCAACTCTGAAAAATAGTTCTTTGCCCGGAGATCTGTACAAGACATAATATTGTTGCGTCTTAGGGTTATAAAACAGTTCTATTTTTTTCATGATATTAGATTTATTTAGATGGGAATCAATTATCATGCAAAGTAGATGCTTTAAAACGTCAAAACTTGTCGCATTAAAATGTGTTGCCTTCTAAAATATAAATTGACTACCTAATGTATAGATAGCCAATTTTGCAAACACTTTAATAAGTTGGGTTAATGCATTAAAGTTCGATCGCTAATAATTCTCTTCCTAATTTATGTAATCCTTCTTCAATTTTCTTTTTTTGTTTTTGTCGTGGTTTTTTTAATCCTTTAGAATATTGATGAATTAACTTTTGATTGATGCCTGTAATTTTTTCAATTGCCGGATTTGACAGCATTCCTTTGTAATATTGAAGCAGACTTTCTACGTCAAAATGATAGCGAATGCTATAATCACCTTTTAATATTTCTGGGATGTTTTCTTCAGAATTGTTCTCTTTTAAAATTTTTATTGCATCTAAGACCGATTGTTTTGCTTCTTCTGCTGTTCCTCCGCCTCCATAAATTCCTTCTACATTTTCAGCATAAGAAGAATACATATCTGCCGTCTTCTCTATGACAATATTAATTCTTTTCATAATACTACACTGTTATTCTTCTTCTATTAATTTGATAATGCGCTATAGTAAGGACAGGGGCTAATTAAAGCCCCATTTCCTTAATGATCTTTTTTTCAAGACCCTTACCAACTTCCTTTGCCCCGTGATACGGAACAGGGTAAGTTTTACCGTCCTTTTCATAAATGTAATGGCTCCCCTCACATCGGATATAGTTCCATCCATTTTTCCTTACCTTTCGGTGTAATTGACTTGATTTCATCGATCTCACTGCTTCATTAACCACTACAAAGGTATATAAATATATACCAATAAGCAAATAAAAAAAGAAAAAGGTGTAACGTTTTAGCTACATCTTTTATTTTCTAGTCAAAAGTTCCGTAATTACCTCTCTGTTTCTCTTGGACTATTTCACTGTATTTAGTTGCGTATATTTTTGTCATCTCTATAGTCGAGTGTCTATTGGCTTCTTTGACTTCTTCAATACTCCATCCTCTAGACAATTTATCATTATTATTTTTTTTCTTTAATGAGTACATATCAGCATCAATGTTTAGATGTTCCTTTACCTCTTTTTTCCACAATTTATTACATGAATTTATTGATATTTTCATTGGTGATGGTTTAAATATCTTCTTCCTATCTCTTGATCTGTACTTTTCAATTCCGAATAGGTAATCTTCGGGATTAGATAGATCCATCTTTTGTAAATCAATTTTTAGATCGTCAGGAATAAGTATGTATGCTTTCTTGTCATTTTTTGTTATGGTTTCAGGCAGGGTAAAATACCATTTACTTTGATCAATCATTCCAACTTTTAATAATCTTATTTCTTTAGGTCTAAGATCTAAGTGATACAAAACTTTTAGAAGTGTAATAAATTGAGGACATATGTTAGAAAAATGTTGAATAATGATTGTTTGCTCTTCAGCCGTAACAATGTGCTTTTCTTCACTATAGTACTCTTTTTCTGATAGTCCTTTGATTTTACTTTCTTTAATGATGAAAGCGTCAACAAGTGCCGTATTGAATGATTTTGATAAATTTAAGTGTTTATTAAAATAAACATCATCACATTTACGGATCTCACACATTTTCTCAATAATTAGTTTAAAATGAAACTGATCGAGATCAGTAAAAAGATTGTTTTGCCATTCTAATTTTTCAACAGCCTCAAGAAAGTACTTTTTATGAGTTTTATAATCGCTTTTAGTTTTCAATTCTCTTTTCTTGGTTAAGAGAATTGAAAAGCTCTTTTCGTAAGCCTCATTTACTGTTAGATTGTTTTGATAAGGTTGTGGGAGTGGTTTTGCTTTCGCAGAAGGCGGGATTGGTTTCCACCCGTTTTTAATTTCTTTTTCGAGAGAATCTTTGAATCCTTCACAGATAAGCATTCGTCTAACTAGGTCAGATTCCTTATTGATGCCTTTAGAGGTTCTGTGTACTATTTTTTGTAAGTCCACGTCATATACATAGACATACCATTTTACAGACGGACTGTCTGAAGAAAAGATCTTAACTTCAAAATTTTTCATATCACAATTTTTAGATTGCGAACACTTGGGCAAGATTTGAAAAACTTTTACTCTTTTTTACTCAAATACTTTTCGTAAAATCATAAAGCGTTAATTTTAAACGCTTTATGATAGTATGTGGAGTTGGAGGGATTCGAACCCTCGTCCAAACAAGCAATACATAAGCTTTCTACATGCTTATTTTACTATTGGTTTTCGACTGAAAGCAGAGAGTAAACACCCAACTTCCAGCTTATCTTCTAAGGTTTTCGAGTTTTAGCCGAAGTATCTAAAACCTTATTTCTGCATTCCTATATCCCAGAATCAAACGCCGCAGAACAGAGCATTTGTGAGATATCTTGCTTCCTTACTAAAATCTTCGGGAAAGCGCTTGAATCTACTAAACTTCGATATTAAGCTGCAAGAGCGAACTCTTCGTTGCCAGTTAAAATTGTGTAGCAAGGGATTAAAGAGATCGCGCTACGGTTCTCTGCATGCTTACTTACCCATTGACCTTGCTGTCGAAACCAGTCAACCCCATAGTAAAGTGAATGCAAAAGTAAGACTTTTTGTTTATATATGGTTAATTTGGTGATTAAATGTGCTTAAAAAGAAAGATTACCGGGATTCAAATTAGAATAAGCATAAAAAATGAAAAAGTAAAATAATCCTATGAGTGTTTTTTTTCTCATAAGTAACTAAGTGTTAGAAGCCCGGTAATCAATAATGTAATCAATGACATTATATACAATATAAAAAAGCTGTGGCTTTGCTGGAAGCGGGATGGTGTTTTTAAATGATCTGTTGCCTGAATGGAATGTTTTTTAAGAAGTGTTTGAATAGCGTTAGCATCATTCTTGTTAAAATAAAACCCCAATGTAAATAGATGTGAACCTGGAACATGCATTTCAAAATCTACCCAGTATTCAATCCCTGAGCGAACAAGTTTGTTTTCGAATGTAAGGTGTTTTCTATAAGGAACATGGATTCTGTAAAGGTTCTCATCAAAAATAGCTGATTTCATCAAATGTGTTTTTTGTGTATTATTTAATTTGTGTTTTTATATAAATTGTCAACAGCTTATTATGGTGAGTGGTAATCAAAGCCGGAATATAATTCCGGCTTTTTTATCGCTTATTGCGATCATCTAAAAAACAGACATGAAATTATCTAATATTGCTCAAATGCTACTACGTACATTTCATCATCGGGTGCAGCTCCACTATTAAAGCCATCGAAGCCATGAAAGTATCCAGCCCTCAAATCTTTACTTCCGGGTGTCACCCCATTTTTAGTATAGATTTGAGCTTGAAAACCCCACGGGTAATACCAATTACCATTATATGACAGGGCATTAGACCACTCATTCCAATTTTCTGGTGTGAAAGTTACAGACAACGCAGCTCCGTTTGTACGGGTTCCGAACCATAATAGGTTTGCGTAATAAGTGATTTCAGATATAGGTTTAGATAATAATCTAACTTCAATATAGGTATATGAGTTATCACTGTAAGCACCAGGAGTAGTCCCGTTATAAGTAGCGAACCTGAATTCCATATTCATGGATGGTACTTTTAGTGTGGGTTTGTCGAACCCGTTGGATTGTAAATTTCTTCCTCTGTATTTTTGTTTCAATAACAAAGATCCGGATGTGTCATCTGAATTCCTATTTACCAAATCCCACTTAGTTCCATCGTTGACGTATAGCCCTGGGGTAACGTCATTAGCTGTAGCTGTATTATAGGCTACCATTCCTGCTACATGCTCAGTTAATGGAGAGGCTATGGTTGTTGAAGTTAAGGCTAATCTTGGAGGTAAAAGACCCTTATTATTTGATGTTACATCTAATGCAGAATTCAAATTAGGAGTTGTGGTATTGATACCGACTTGTGCCTTTGATAAGGAAAAATTTAAAAAAAACGCTATAAAAATAACGCTCATAATTGAGTAATTCTTCATAATAATTTCTTTTTTAAAATTTATGTTAAGCAAATTTATGAGCATAATTTTTAATGATTTAATAAATCTAAAAAAAGAGATGTGTTATTTCTAAAAAATGTAACCTATTGATATGTAGTATTATTTTAAGTTTGGATATAGGAAAATAATACACTATATTGCATATTGCAATTTGTGAATTTTCTTTTTATATAATAATATTGTGTTATGAATAGAATAACAGATGAGGTAACGAATGAGATCAAACAATTGGAGTATTCTTTCGCCAGAAAAATCATTTTTCTGTTGTTGATGAAACAGGTTATTACCATATCATTTGATTTTTATTTTCTGGGGACTAAATATTTATTTTTCGACCTGATTTTAATTTTCACGGTGGCTCCGTGCTATGTTTTTACCCGAATTTCAGAAAATTATGATTTTCAGAGGATAGGTAAGCTTACAGTGGTATATCTAATGATTCTGAATGTTATCCTTACCATATTGTATTACCACAACTTTCCGAATATTGTTGCTTATGTCTTTATATTTTCAGTGACATTACTATTATTTTACAACACCAGAAAGGTTATCTATATTGCAATAGGTCTATTAGCGGCTATTCCTCTAAGTATTTTTTATAATCATTATTTTGGGGGTGTCAAAGCCGGATCTGAAACTAGTCTTTATCATGAGGTTACGAATACCTATATGTTAGGATGTGCTTTTGTTTTATTCATTGTTTCGCTTTATTATGTTGTTCAGATTTTGAAATTTAAATCAGTTTTTACTTTTTTAAATGAAAATAATATAATCATCGAGGGCTTTTATGGTCTGAATAAACAAAAAGAAGTAAAATTAATCCGGGGGAGTTTTCCAGATGATGATTTGTCTATCCCGATTTATGAAAAATTATTTTCAAAAATTGAGGATTTTATGTATATCCAAAAGCCCTGGAAAAATCCTGAATATAGCCTGAAGGACCTAGCTAGGGATGTGCACTCTAATACGCAGTATGTTTCTTCAGCAATCAATAACTCTACAAAGAATAACTTCAAAGCCTATTTGAATGAGTTTAGGCTGAATGCTTTTATTGCACTAATTAATAATAAAAATGAATTGGCTTCGATGGAGGAAGCTTACCTTGCTATTGGATTTTATAACCGATCTACTTTTAATAGAGTCTTTAAATCCAGATATAAGATGACCCCTCAGGAGTATATTAACAGTAAAATGGATAGTAATCCTGAGTGATGCTTATAGAAGTGTAAAGATTCTCTTAACGATACTAAAAATGCCGGAATAGAAATTCCGGCATGTTCAAATAGTTTTTGTCAGCTTATTTTAATATTGGTCAAATGCTAAAACATACATTTCATTTTCTACTCCTGATCCATTATTATAATTATTGAAACCATAGAAGTTTCCTGCCAGTAAATCATTGCTTCCAGGTATTACTCCATCTTTAGTGGAAATCTGATATTGGAAACCAAAAGGGTTGTGCCATGAGCCATTTGAAATAGCTCGGGTCCATTCATTCCAGTTTGTTGTTGTGAAATTTACAGACTGGGCACCTCCGTTTGTTCTAGTTCCAAACCATAATTCATTAGCATAATATGTTATATCATTAGCTGGTTGAGACAGGAGTCTTACTTCTAGATAATTAGAGCCACCGGTAGCTGCAAACCTGAATTCCATATTCATAGTAGGTACTTTCAGAGTAGGTTTGTTGTATCCATTAGTGTCGATATTTCGCCCTCTGTATTTTATTTTAGTTAATACAGTTCCTGATGTGTCGTCTGGGGCAGGTTTTACTGATGACCATTTTGTACCGTCATTATAATATAATCCCGGAACAACATCATTTGCAGTCGCGGTGTTGTAAACTACCATTCCTGCTACATGGTTAGCAAGTGGTGAAGCAGCAGATGTAGATGTTAATGCTACTCTTGGAGGTAAAAAACCTTTGTTCTTATTATTAGAGGTTACTTCTAGAGCTGAGTCTGGATCTGGATTGGTTGTATTGACTCCTACTTGAGCTATTGCGGCCGAAGAAATTAATAAAAAAAACGCTGAAGATAGGGTCTTAATATGGGTCAAATGATTTTTCATAATTTTTAATTTTAATATAGATTATGTTGATTATGGATGCCTTGCTGAGCATCATTACAGTTCTTAAGCTTTCTCAGACCTTAATATTGGTCAAATGCTAGAACATACATTTCATTTTCTATTCCTGCTCCATTTCCGTAATTATTGAACCCATAGAAGTTTCCTGCCAGTAAATCATTGCTTCCGGGTATTATCCCATCTTTGGTGGAGATTTGGTATTGAAATCCCCAAGGGCTAGTCCAGTTGCCACTTGAAATATCTCGGGACCATTCATTCCAATTTGTTGTTGTGAAGGTTACGGATTTTATATTCCCGTTGGTGCTACTTCCAAACCAAAGTTGATTGGCATAATATGTTATATCATTAGCTGGTTGAGATAATAGTCTTACTTCCAAATAATTAGATGATCCGGTAGCTGCGAACCTGAACTCCATATTCATTGAAGGGACTTTAAGGGTGGGTTTATTATAACCATTAGCCTCGAGATTTCTGCCTCTGTATTTTACTTTAGTTAATACGGTCCCTGATGTGTCATCTGGAGCTGGCTTCACAGAAGACCATTTTGTGCCGTCATTATAATATAATCCCGGAACAACATCATTTGCAGTCGCGGTGTTGTATACTACCATTCCTTCTACATGAGCTGCTAATGGAGTAGCTGAGGAAGTGGAAGATAAGGCTACCCTCGGAGATAAAAATCCTTTGTTTTGACTATTAGAAGTAACTTCTAGCGCTGAGTCAGGATTTGGAGTGTTGGTGTTAATACCAACCTGTGCTACTGCAACTGTAGGCAGCGCAAAAATAAGAGCTAAGGATATAGCTCTTGTAAAAAGGTAATTTTTCATGTCTTTTGTTATTTTTTATTATGTATGTATTTCTGTGTTAAACATATGTATCACAAATATATGAAAAATTGGCATTATGTTATGTTAACTAAATAATATTTTAAATTTTAAAAGGTATAGTTTGTGTATTAAGAAAAAAATATATACTTTTGCAATCCAAAATGAGATGTAAAGTATGTTAATAATTCCTGTAAAAGATGGTGAATCCATCGATAGAGCGCTAAAAAAATATAAAAGAAAATTTGATAAAACTGGAACAGTTCGTCAGTTAAGAGCTAGACAACAGTTTATTAAGCCTTCTGTAACGTTAAGACAAGCTAGATTGAAAGCGGCTTACAAACAAAGAGCGTTAAGCAAAGAAGAACAAGCTTAAGAAATTTTTCTTAAACAATACTAAATTCACTTCTTAAATACTTATATTTGAGGAGTGAATTTTTGTTTTATATGCTAATGTAATGTTGAATAAATTTTTAGAATACTTACAGTTTGAAAAGAGGTACTCTCCTCATACCATTACAAGCTATAAAAAAGATCTTGAAGATTTTTCCTATTTCTATCTCAAGACCGAATCTTCAGAAGACCTTTCCAAGGCAGATAAAAAAGTCATCCGAAATTTTATTGTAGCCCTCAGTGAAAATAATATTTCCAAAAGAAGTATCAACAGAAAGCTTTCCTCACTTCGTAGTTTTTATCTCTTCCTTTTAAAGATAGGCGAAATTAAGGTTTCTCCTACGGAAAGTATTTCCTCCCTCAAATTTTACGCAGAGAAGCAAATTCCCATGTCAAAAGAAGAAATGGAGCTTCTTAATGATGCTATTTTTGATAAGGCTCCCGATGTTTTGGAAAAATGTATTGTGGAAGTTTTATATCAGACAGGGATTCGTAAAGCAGAGCTTTGTGGCTTGATATTTGAGAATGTTAATTTAGATGGAAATGAGTTAAAAATTATAGGTAAGGGGAATAAAGAAAGATATGTTCCCATATCTCAGGACTTAACAAATTTGCTTCAAGGTTACTTGGGATTAAGGAAGCCGAATGACGAGTATAAATCATATTTTTTCGTGAATAAGAAAGGTAAAAAACTAACGGAAAAATTTGTTTATGTAGTAGTTAATAAGTACCTTAGTCTTATAACTTCTAAAGAAAAAAGAAGTCCTCACATTTTAAGACATAGCTTTGCTACGCATGTTTTAGATAATGGGGCCGAGATCTCGAAAGTAAAAAAGATATTAGGACATTCCAGTCTTGCAAGTACTCAAGTTTATACGAATGCTAATATCGAACAATTGAAAAAAGTGTTTAATCAGGCTCATCCTCGAGCGTCTAAAAAAGAAGAATTATGAAGATCAAAGTACAATCAATTGGTTTAACTCCACACGAACCACTAGAATCACACATTGAAAAAAAAGTAAGCAAACTTGAGACCTTCTATGATAAGATCCATGAGTGCAAAATCTTTTTAAAAGTTGAAAATAACTCGGATAAAGCAAACAAAACTACAGAGATTATTTTAGCGGTTCCGGGAGACGATATCGTCGTAAAAAAGACGGCTACAAGTTTTGAAGAAAGTTTGGACCTTTGCGTTGATACTGCTAAGAAGCTATTAATCAAGAAAAAAGAGACGGCATAGAAAAAAACTTTGAAAAAAGTTATTAAAAAGTTTGAGAATTCAAAAAATCCGTTCTATATTTGCACTCGCAAAAAGGGAACAGTGATCTTTTGAATTCTTTTTAAAATATGCCTCCATAGCTCAGTTGGCCAGAGCACGTGATTTGTAATCTCGGGGTCGTGGGTTCGAATCCCTCTGGAGGCTCAATTTAATATAAACATGAGGGAAGATTCCAGAGTGGCTAAATGGGACTGACTGTAACTCAGTTGCTTCGGCTTCGCAGGTTCGAATCCTGCTCTTCCCACATTTTATATTAGAAAAAAAAGTTGCAAATTTAGAATACTTTTTGTAGGTTTGCACAGCGTTTACCAATAGTTTTGGAAACAAAATTGCGGAAGTAGCTCAGTTGGTAGAGCGTCAGCCTTCCAAGCTGAATGTCGCGGGTTCGACCCCCGTCTTCCGCTCAATAAGATCACACCAATGGGCGTGATTTTTTTTTACTACTGATGTAGCACAGAGTAGAGTAGCTCTGAAAGCTTTCAGTTCTTTTTTTTAAATTGCCTCCATAGCTCAGTTGGCCAGAGCACGTGATTTGTAATCTCGGGGTCGTGGGTTCGAATCCCTCTGGAGGCTCAATTTAATATAAACATGAGGGAAGATTCCAGAGTGGCTAAATGGGACTGACTGTAACTCAGTTGCTTCGGCTTCGCAGGTTCGAATCCTGCTCTTCCCACATTTTATATTAGAAAAAAAAGTTGCAAATTTAGAATACTTTTTGTAGGTTTGCATAGCGTTTACCAATAGTTTTGGAAACAAAATTGCGGAAGTAGCTCAGTTGGTAGAGCGTCAGCCTTCCAAGCTGAATGTCGCGGGTTCGACCCCCGTCTTCCGCTCAAAGAAAATCACGCTATAAAGTGTGATTTTTTTGGTTAATGCCGACTTAGCTCAGCGGTAGAGTGCTTCCTTGGTAAGGAAGAGGTCACGGGTTCAAGTCCCGTAGTTGGCTCTCCATTATATCCCGAATATGATTCGGGATTTTTTTTGCTCAAAATTTTATTTTCCTATTCCGTTTACTTTATATTTTTATTCAAAAAATAAATTGTAATGAAAATATTTTTGGATAGATGACGAGTGTTTTGCCTTTATTATTGCGTTCATGAAAGTATAGTCGATCTCTTATTCATAATCATTTTTCACAAACCTTGGAATAAAATTTAGAAGGTGACACTTTAAATACATAATCATAAAAATTTTCATTAAATTCGTATAAATAATTTTTGATGAACATACTTTTATTAGAAGACGACCTTATTCTCTCTGCAGAGCTTTGTAAGTTTCTAGAATCAAATAATTTCGCCTGTGATAAAATTTATGATGGAGAAACTTTTCTTCGTCAGATTAAAAACAAATCTTATGACCTGTATCTTCTGGATATTAATGTTCCAAAGATCAATGGTCTGGATGTTTGTCAAACGATCCGTTCTTTTGATAAAAATACCCCCATCATTATTATTTCTGCTTACGGAGATCTTTCCGATAAAAAAGATGCTTTTACCAGACTTGCTGATGACTATCTTGTAAAACCTTTTCAATTTGAAGAATTACTGCTACGTGTAAACTCACTATTAAGAAGAAAAACACCTGTTGATAATTCTGATCAGGAAATTATCAGAATCGATGATCTCATCATTAATAAGACAGAACAAAAGGTTTTCAGAGCCGGAAATGAAATCAATCTTACACTAAAGGAATTTCAGTTACTGGATTATTTGGCTGAAGCACAAGGAAGGACTGTTTCTAAACAACAGATCACAGAACATGTCTGGGAACATAATTTTAATACCAATACGAATACAGTAGAAGTTTATATTAATTTTTTAAGGAAGAAAATAGATAAAGATTTTAAAGTTAAACTTATCCATACACGTTCGGGGTTTGGATACTATTTAAGTCCCCTCTAAATGTCATTAAAAAGAAAGATCGCTTTAAATTTAAGTATTGCCTTCTCATTACTTTTTGGTATTGTGATGGTGATTATTTATATGTCTTTTAATGATTTCAGAAGGGATGAATTCAAAGAGAGGTTCAGGCAAAGGCTGGAGTTTACCTGTCATTTTATTTCAGAATCGAAAGATTTCGAGGAAGAAGCTCCTGTTTTTTTTAATGAGAACTCTGATAATATTCTCCTTAATGAGAAAATTCTTATTTTCAATGCACAAAAAGAACTAATCTATAGTACCATCAAAGACCAGAATGTTACCTGGGATGCAGCATTACTGAAAGAATTGGATCAAAGGAAAACGATCTATACGGAAAAGACGATTCCAGAGGTATATGCAGCGGTAAAAAATATTAAAGGCGAAGATTATTACATTCTTACAAGTGCATATGACAGTAATGGTAAATCTAAGCTATCTTATTTAAAATATCTTTTGATTGCAGCATATGTCATGAGTACGCTTCTGATCGGTCTTTTTAGTTATTATTTTATGGGGCAGTTTCTCCGGCCATTGGAGGACCTTAATAAAGAGATTTCTGAAGTAACAGCGCATAAATTGACAACACAAATTCCGGTAAAACAATCTCAGGATGAAATCAGTATCCTGGCCCAGTCTTTCAATACTATGATTGTAAGATTAAATGATGTATTTCAATCTCAAAAAGATTTTACGGCGAGCGCATCGCATGAAATTAGAACACCCATTACAAGAATGGCTTTTCAGTTGGAGAACCTGATAAAATTTGAACAGCATTCTCCTGAGACCCTATCTTCATTACGGCAAATTCAGAAAGATGTTTATCAATTGTCTGATCTTACGAATTCGTTACTTCTCCTAACTAAATTTGATAAAGAGAATATTCAGAGCTTATATGAGGAGGTAAGAATTGATGAAGTTATATTCAGTTCCTTTGAAACGGTAGAAAAAAGTTATCCGGATCTGAAAATGGATTTTTTAATTTCTGAAGAAACTTCGGAACAAGCACTATTAACCATAAAAGGGATACAATCATTGCTGGACATCGTATTTATCAATCTGTTCAAAAATGCAGCGGCATATTCGGATAATACTGAAGTAGATGTTCTCATTACTGAGACCACTTCAGAACTGATTGTGGATGTTACTTCTCAGGGAAGTACTATTTCGGAAGATGAGCAGTCGAAACTATTTGAGGCTTTTATGCGGGGAAACAATTCTCAGAATATTTCAGGCTCAGGACTGGGACTTCGCATTGTTAAAAGGATTTTGGAATATCACGGAGCTGATATTACCTATTCTTCTCCATCAGAAAATATAAATAATTTCAGTATTAGATTTAAAAAATGAAATTTAATATTATTTTAAGCCTCATTTAAGTTCGTTTTAATCGTGTCTTAGCAATTTTGTATCACAAATAATAATTGAAAGAATGAACAAAATTGCAGGACTGTTTGTTGTCATTTCCTCATTCATGACAGCACAACGGCAAATGTCACTCCTGGATTGTGAAAATGCTTTCCAGGCGAATAATCTTCAGCTGCTGGCTCAGCAGTATAATATCAATATGGCCGATGCTGATATTATACAAGCTAAAATCTGGGAGCTTCCTCAGCTAAGCGGGCAAATTAACGCCTATAATCCCCAGGACAAAAAAGTATTTGATGTGGCACATGCCAAAGCTGCACAAGTAACCCAATTGATTTATATGGGCGGCAAAAAAAAGAATGAAATTGCCTTTGCAAAATCTAATAAAGAGCTGACTCAGCTCCAATTCTCTCAACTTTTGGTTGATCTTAAAACCCAGCTACGTACCACTTACTATAATCTTTATTATCAAAAATTAAAACTGGAAAACGTCAATAAGCAGTTGGGGTATATGAAAGAGCTTCTGAGTGCTTATAAAGTACAGTCTGCAAAAGGGAATGTTTCTCTTAAAGATGAAGTGAGGTTGCAGAGTATTGTCATTCAGCTCAATAACGATAAAGTAGAAATCAATAAAAATATTATTGCTGTTGAACAAACTTTAAAAGTTTTAACAGGAATTACAGAAGATATTGAACCACAGCTTTCAGAATCGGAAGCATCAGAGATTCTTACCAGTCAACCTTTTGGTGATGAAGAAGAATTAAAAAAGAAAGCCCTCGAAAATAATGCAGATTATCAGTATAATCTAAAATTGATTGATAATAGCAAATTGTATGCGCTTTGGCAAAAATCAATGAATGTTCCGGATCTTAACGTAGGTGCGGGATGGGATCAGAATGGAGGAACCTTTAGAAATGAAATCAATCTGATGGTAGGTATTCCTTTGCCATTATGGAAAAGCAATCAGGGAAATGTGGAAAAAGCCAATTTTGCGATTCAGCAAAATCAAAAAAATGCAGAGTATCAAAAGCTGGATTTAGAAACAAAGGTACTGTCATCTTACAGAACCTGGAAAGGTCAATACGATCAGCTATCAGAGATCAAAGATAGTGACTTAAATAATCTGGAACTTGTTTATAATGGTATGTTGACCAACTTTAAAAAAGGAAATGTAAGTTTTATTGAATTCACAGATTTTATGGAGAGTTACAGACAGACCGCTTTGCAGATCTATGACATGAAAAATGACCTTATCCAATCTGCTGAACAGCTTAATCAACTGGTACAAACTAAAATCTTTTATTAAAAACATGAAAAAATATATAATTATTGCATTGGGGGTTGTTTCACTAGCATCTTGCTCTAAAAAAGAAGAAGAGAAGACACCACAACCTAAAGGGTTTGAACTAAGTAATACGATGTTTAAATCGATTTCTTTTGCAAAAGCTGAGAAGAAATATATTGTAGACGATCATAATTTTTATGGAAAAATATCTGCAGATAAAAATAACTATATTGATGTTTACCCTTTAGTGGGAGGAAATGTTTTAAGTGTGAATGTTGAGTTGGGAGACTATGTAAAAAAAGGACAAGTCTTAGCTACTATTAGAAGTACTGAATTAGCTGAAGTACAAAAAGATGTAAGTGATGCTAAAACAGATTTGGTGGTGGCACAAAATAATGTAAGAGTTGCTAAGGAAATGTATGAAGGAAAACTGAATACAGAAAGAGATGTCTTAGAAGCTAAAAGCCAATTACAGAAAGCACAGGATCAGTTGCATAGAGCTAATGCCGTGAGTACGGTGTATAATGTGAAAAGAGGGAATATTTATTGTGTCGTAGCTCCTATTAATGGATATATTGTTCAAAAGAATATCAATAAAGATATGCAATTGAGGACGGATAGAAGTGATAATATATTTGATGTTGCCAATACGACTAATGTCTGGGCTATTATGAACGTTAATGAATCGGATATAGATAAAATTAGTCTTGGAATGAAGGCTGAGGTTTCTACTCTTTCTTATCCGGATAAAATATTTTATGGAAAAATTGATAAAATTTTCAAAATTATTGATCCGGAAACCAATGCTATGCAAGCAAGAGTGGTGCTGGATAATACAAGCGGATTACTCATTCCTGATAGTAAAGCAACGATAAAAGTTTCACATTCAGAAAATAATATGGCGATTACTATTCCTTCTAATGCTGTGATTTTTGATGACAATAGAAACTTTGTTGTTGTTTACAAATCCAGAGCAGATATTAAGGTTAAAGAAATAAAGGTTTTGAAACAGGTAGGCGATATTACTTTTGTCTCTGAAGGTTTGTCGGAAGGAGAGCAGGTTATTAACAACAATCAGCTGCTGATTTATCGCTCATTAAAGTCGTAACCGTTTATCCATTCTTCATTAATTTACTATGAATAAATTCATTAAAAATATTATTGCTTTTTCTCTGAAAAATAAAGCATTTACCTTTATCTGGGTAGCTATTTTGGCGGTTGCTGGTTTTATAAGCTTCAAAAATATGCCGATTGAAGCTTTTCCTGATGTTACCAATACCCAGATTGTAATCATTACCCAATGGAACGGAAGGAGTGCAGAAGAGGTGGAGCGTTTTGTAACGACTCCTATCGAATTGGCTATGAGTCCTGTTCAGAAAAAAACAAGTGTAAGAAGTACGACCATGTTTGGTCTTTCTATCGTTAAAATTCTTTTTGATGATGGAGTAGATGATACTTTTGCCAGAAATCAGGTCAATAATCAATTAAGAACAGTAAGCCTGCCTGATGGAGTGGATCCTGAAGTCCAGCCACCCTATGGGCCAACCGGAGAAATTTTCAGATATACATTAGAAAGTAAAACCAAAGATTCCCGGGAGCTACTAACCTTACAAAACTGGGTTATTGACAGGGCATTAAGAGGCGTACCTGGGGTAGCTGATATTAATGTTTTTGGTGGACAGGACAAAGTCTTTGAATTAAGTATTGATCCGAGAGCATTGGATAAATATAATCTTACACCGCTTCAGGTATATGATGCCGTTACGAAAAGTAACTTGAATGTTGGAGGAGATGTTATTGAGAAAAACGGGCAAGCTTATGTGGTAAGAGGAATAGGGTTGGTGAAATCTGTCGTTGATATTGGAAATATTACGATTGAAAATGATAGTGGGAATCCGGTATTGGTTAAGAATGTTGCCAATGTTCATGAAAGCTCTATGCCTAGAGTAGGACAGGCAGGATTAAATAACCATGAAGATACTGTAGAAGGGATTGTGGTGATGAGAAAAGGGGAGAACCCCAGAGAAGTTTTAGTCGGAGTGAAAGCTAAGATTAAAGAGCTTAACGAAAAGATTCTTCCGAAAGATGTAAAAATGGTAACCTTCTATGATCGTGATAACCTGATGGATTTCACGACTGAAACGGTAATGCACAATTTGATGGAGGGGATTGTTCTTGTAACGGTGATGGTATTGATTTTCATGGCCGACTGGAGGACTACTTTAATTGTTTCCATCATTATCCCATTATCTTTATTATTTGCATTCCTGTGTTTGAAGTTAGCCGGAATGAGTGCCAATTTACTTTCATTGGGAGCGGTTGATTTTGGAATTATCATTGATGGTGCCGTCGTCATGGTGGAAGGTATTTTTGTAATTCTTGATCATAAAGCCCATAAATATGGGATGGAAAAGTTCAATAAGATGGCCAAAGGTGGATGGATTAAGCAGACCGGAACAGGTTTGGGAAAAGCCATTTTCTTTTCAAAACTAATCATCATTACGTCTTTAATTCCAATTTTCTCATTTCAGAAAGTGGAAGGTAAAATGTTTTCACCATTAGCATTTACATTAGGGTTTGCTTTAATGGGTGCATTGATATTCACATTAACTTTAGTGCCGGTTCTTTCACATATTCTCTTAAATAAAAATGTCCGGGAAAAGAATAACCCATTTGTTAACTTTTGGGATAGAATCGTATTGAAAGGTTTTAACTATACTTTTAAGTATAAAAAAATGAGTTTAATTGTTGCTATTGCTTTTTTAGGAGTCACTTTATTCTCAGGAAAATTCCTGGGCACGGAGTTTTTACCACAATTAAACGAGGGATCACTTTGGATTACTGCTGAAATGCCAATGAGCTCTTCATTAAAAGAGTCGTTGAAAACAGCGGATCTTCTGAAAAAGGATATTATGAGCTTTTCTGAAGTTACGGATGTTTTAGCTCAGACAGGACGTAGTAATGATGGAACAGATCCGAATGGGTTTGGATTTGTACAGTTTGCAGTTAATCTCAAGCCAAAGAATGAGTGGAAACGAAAAATCAGCTATGATGAGCTT
This sequence comes from Chryseobacterium piperi, assembly GCF_002285635.2. NCBI lineage: Bacteria > Pseudomonadati > Bacteroidota > Flavobacteriia > Flavobacteriales > Weeksellaceae > Chryseobacterium > Chryseobacterium piperi. The sequence continues at coordinate 3,882,318 of NZ_CP023049.2, forward strand.
ATTCAGGAAATTGATGGAAAACTAAGGAATTACCAGGGAATTACATTTAATTATTCTCAGCCTATTTCAGATAATGTGGCTGAAGCAGTAGCAGGATTTAAGGCAGAAAACGGAATTAAAATTTATGGAGATAATCTGGAAACTTTAGACAGATTGGCTGAGGAAGTTTTAAAAGAAATTAAAAAGGTAGAGGGAGTTAAAGATCCTGGAATCATCAAAAATATTGGGCAACCTGAAGTAAGCGTAGTATTGGATAGAGATAAAATGGCAGCTTATGGAGTGATGCCTGCCGATGCCCAGGCTGTTTTAGAAATGGCTTTCGGAGGTAAAACGGCTTCTGAGATGTTTGACGGTGAAAGAAAGTTTCCTATCAGACTTCGTTATGCTCAGGAATATAGGAAAGATGAGAATGATATTGCTTTGTTGATGGTTCCGACGCAGGATGGTGCAAAAATTCCTTTAAAGGAAATCAGTACTATTGTTAAGGATAATGGAGCGGCCTTTATTTACAGAGATGATATTAAACGTTATATAGGAGTCAAATTCTCTATCCGTGACCGGGATTTGGGAGGAACCATTGCAGATGCACAGAAAGAAGTTTCTAAAATTGAGCTTCCTGATGGCTATTCTATTGGCTGGACAGGACAGTTTGAAAATCAGCAAAGAGCTTCACATCGTTTGACACAGGTTGTTCCGGTAAGTATTCTAATGATTTTCTTCCTGTTGTTTATCCTTTTTGGAAATATCAAAGATTCTCTTCTGGTGTTGGCGAATGTACCTTTTGCATTAATTGGAGGAATTATTGCCCTTCATGTTACAAGAATGAATTTTGGGATATCTGCCGGTGTAGGAATGATTGCATTACTGGGTATCTGTATTCAAAATGGAGTAATTCTGATTAGTGAGTTCCATCAGAACGTTAAAAACGGATTGAAGCTTGATGACGCTATATTTACTGGAGTAAAATCGAGAACAAGACCGGTAATTATGACTGCATTAATGGCATCTATAGGACTTTTACCAGCAGCTTTGTCTACCGGTATAGGTTCAGAATCTCAAAAGCCTTTGGCAATTGTAATTATTGGAGGATTAATCACTGCAACGGTTCTTACATTGCTTATTTTCCCGATTATTTTCTGGATTTTTTACCGAACTAAGAGATCACAACAGATTTAATGCTGGTATTTCATTCAAATTATAGAATGTTAGAATAAGATGTAAACTTTCTTGAAAGAGGTTTGAGAATTAAAGAAATATCAGTTTTAAAATAATAGTGTATATTAATTACTTGAAATAGGCAAAAAAGTATAATCAGAGAGAAATATGCCTCAGAAAAAGCCACTCTTAAAACTTGAAATTAATTGGGTATCAGGCTTTTTGATAAAAGGTTTTCTAAAGTTTTTTTCAATCGATAAATTTGTGTAAATTTGCACTTCAATACAATGAAGTATATAGGGTTGTAATTCTTTGGATTTGAATATTGAAACTTTTTTCTGAAAAAAGATTTTAGTATTTAAAAATTCATTATATTTGCAAACCGAAAATTTGAATAAACAATAAATAAATAATTTAAATCATGGCAAAGGAAACGTTTAATCGTAACAAACCACACTTGAACATTGGTACTATTGGTCACGTTGACCATGGTAAAACAACTCTTACGGCTGCTATCAGTGCTGTATTAGCTAGCAAAGGTCTTGCTGAGAAAAAAGACTTCTCTGCAATTGACTCTGCTCCAGAAGAAAAAGAAAGAGGTATTACTATCAATACTGCTCACATCGAATACGAAACTGAAAAAAGACACTATGCTCACGTTGACTGTCCAGGTCACGCCGACTATGTTAAGAACATGGTAACTGGTGCTGCTCAAATGGATGGAGCTATCGTAGTATGTGCTGCAACTGACGGTCCAATGCCTCAGACTAGAGAACATATCCTACTTTGCCGTCAGGTAAACGTACCAAGAATCGTTGTTTTCATGAACAAAGTTGACATGGTAGATGATCCAGAGTTATTAGAGCTTGTTGAAATGGAGCTTAGAGACTTATTATCTACTTACGAATTTGACGGAGACAACTCTCCAGTAATTCAAGGTTCTGCATTAGGAGCTCTTACAGCAGCTACTGCATCTCCTGCTAACACAGAAGATAAGTGGTTCAAGAGCGTTGAAGAATTAATGGATGCTGTTGATACTTGGATCGAACAACCACCAAGAGATACTGAAAAGCCATTCTTGATGCCAATCGAAGACGTATTCTCTATTACAGGTAGAGGTACTGTAGCAACTGGTAGAATCGAGGCTGGTGTTATCAACACTGGAGATCCAGTTGATATCGTTGGTATGGGTGATGAGAAATTAACTTCTACTATTACAGGAGTTGAGATGTTCAGAAAAATCCTAGATAGAGGTGAAGCTGGAGATAACGTAGGTCTATTGTTGAGAGGTATTGAAAAAACTGACATCAAGAGAGGTATGGTTATCGCTAAGAAAGATTCAGTTAAGCCACACAAAAAATTCAAAGCTTCTGTTTATATCCTTTCTAAAGAAGAAGGTGGACGTCACACTCCATTCCACAACAAATACCGTCCTCAGTTCTACGTAAGAACTACTGACGTTACAGGTGAAATCTTCTTACCAGAAGGTGTAGAAATGGTAATGCCAGGAGATAACTTAGAGATCACTGTAGAATTGTTACAACCAATCGCTCTTAACGTAGGTCTTAGATTTGCGATCAGAGAAGGAGGTAGAACAGTTGGTTCAGGTCAGGTTACTGAAATCTTAGATTAATATCTTAAAATAAATAAAGCTTCCGAAAGGAAACTCTCGGAAGCTTTTTATCTACGGGCATCGTCCAATGGTAGGATACCGGTCTCCAAAACCGTTGATCAGGGTTCGAATCCTTGTGCCCGTGCAAATAATAATTATGAGTTCATTTATCGATTTTTTAAAAGGTTCTTATAACGAATTCAGACATAAAGTTGAATGGCCAAAATGGGCTGATCTACAATCATCTACAATTGTAGTAACGATTGCAACAGTGATTTTGTCATTATTTACCTTTGGAGTTGACGAATTGTTTTCTAAAGCAATAAGCAACATAATTGGAATGCTAATTAACGTGTTCAACTAAAAAAAGTATTTTCCCATAATGAGCGAATTGAAATGGTATGTGCTGAAAGCGATCAGCGGACAGGAAAATAAAGTGAAAAACTATATTGAGACAGAAATCAAACGTTTAGGGTTTGAGCAGTACGTTACTCAAGTGGTTATTCCTATGGAAAAGGTAATTCAATTGAGAAACGGTAAGAAAGTTCCAAAAGAAAGACCTTACTATCCTGGTTACTTGATGGTAGAAGCTGATTTAATGGGAGAGATACCTCACATTATTAAAAATATCCCTGGAGTTATTTCTTTTTTAAGTTTAACAAAAGGAGGTGATCCTGTTCCGATGAGAAAATCTGAAGTGAACAGAATGTTAGGAAGAATGGATGAGCTTTCAGAATTTGCTACCGATCTTGAGATTCCTTATGTAGTGGGTGAAAATGTGAAAGTGATCGATGGTCCTTTCAACGGATTCAACGGAACAGTAGAGAAGATTCTTGAAGATAAAAAGAAAATTGAAGTTTCAGTTTTAATTTTCGGTAGAAAGACACCAATGGAATTAAGCTACATGCAAGTAGAAAAAGTATAGAAAATACAGCAAGATATAAAAAAAGCCACTCATTTGAGTGGCTTTTTTGTTTGTATTAATTGATTGTGGTCTGTCTAAAATAATGTTGTTTTAAGTTAAAATAAGTTTGTTGTTTATTTTATGCTTTTCCCTAGTATGTTTTTAATAGTTATTTAATTAAAACTAAATCTTTAGATAATAAATGGATATTTCCATGGCATGTTTCTTGTAAAGTATTCTTTTGAAAACATGAATAGTTTCTAATTTTTGATTTTTGAACCTCCATAAGCGGTTAAAATTTGAAATGAAGTTTCTAGGAGTAATTTAAACACTAAGCAAACACACAATTAAATGACTAAAATTATTTCGATAGTACTTATCACAAGTATTATTGGGGTTATCAATGCCCAGACTACTGGTAAGGTAGGGATTAATACAAAAACTCCTGAAAAAGAACTCTCAGTAAATGGTACGATGAAGACATCAGGTATGTTCTTTAAAGATCCTATTGAAAAATTAGGTTCGAGTGAGAATTATACATTCATTATCAAGTCTCCAGTTCCTGAAAACAAAATTACGGCTTACAACGATTCTTTTGTACCCAATTCGCCTGCACCCATTAACCTTATTCAATACAAAATAACCTGTGATCCTTCTGATAAGGATTGGGTGAATCAGTATGACACTAAAATCAACTCAGATAAGTTTCTTGTCGTTATCTCTTCATTTGGTTTTACCCAGCCCGTGAGAACAAACAGCCCTGATTGGGTAACACCTGTTCCTCAGATCTTTGCTTATTATAATAATGGAACATGGAAAGTAAAAGCAGACTATCAAGGGTTCGCTCCCGCTCCCACATTACCAGCAGGAGTTTGGACTTTGAATTTATTGGTTTTTGATAGGTCATATGCAAAAGAAATAAACCGAACACAAGGTATGGGTGCATCTACTACTGGTGCGGCAACCACTTCTTTACTTCAATAAAAAAAACTTATAATGAAAAAAATTACCATACTATTTTTTATAACGTGTACTTTCATAGGTGTCGATGCGCAATTAGGGATCAATACAAAGACTCCACAAGCTACCCTAGATGTAGTAGGAGGGACGTTAGTAGAATCATATATAATAGATACGACCAATTCACCGGCGACAGGAAATTATTTTCTTCTTACCCGCTCTAAAGACACTACTCCTGTAGGAAAAGTAAAGATGCTTGATATTTCTTTAAGAGATGTAGCTCCGGTTAATGCTTATAACATTATCATGAAAAATGTGAGGCAGGATGAAGTTGTTAATTTGAATACCGGATTAGAGGTCAATAAATATGTGGTAGCCATTACAGGCGCGATCTTTACTGATGCTGTGTCTGCAGCGAATACTTCAACTAACCCCAAATCATATGGTTCATACTCTACAGAAGTAACCCAGGTAGCAAAAGGAGGTACTACTTATCATGCTATCAACCTTGCTTTTAAAGGAGCTGGTACTGTTTCTTCACAGAATGGTACATGGACGATTACTTTAAATGTTTATGAAAGGTCTTTAATTAAAGATTGGGGAACATTTACAGGGTCTGTATCAGCTTCTGCTTCGCCTTCCTATTCAGGAGTTTCAACAAATACACCACTAGGACTTCAATAATAAGATTATGAAAAGAAAAATTTATATCATCGTCATGGCATGTATGGGAATGTTATGGCAAGCTCAAACAGGTAAGGTGGGCGTTAAAACAACTAGCCCAAAAGAAACACTGGATGTTAACGGAGATACTTTTACGAATTCATTGTACATGAGAAATCCCGGGGAACCTACAATGACAGGAGGGCATTTTTTAGCGACTTCTCAAAATTCACTACAAATATATGATCCCAATCTGGAAACAAGCGGATTATTTAATTATATAAAACTGAGCCTAACCGGAGTATCTGGTGCCGGGATAACAGATTACGATACTAAAATAGATGCAAATAATTTTCTGGTAACCGTACATAATTATTCATTCAAACTAAATGACGGGAGTACAAATGTAGCTCTTGATTATGGTGATAATGGAAGGAATGATAATGCACAAGGATCGCCTGATGTTACTGCGTTTAGAAGTAATGGAACCTGGCATTTAAGAGCGAGATTTACAAATAGCAAGTTGATTGCTTTTACTTCTGCCAATCCAAATAGGCTATATAATAACTTCACAGTAGAATTTTATTTAATGGCTTATAAAAGGCTTATTACAAAACAAAATATTTCTGATATCAATACTGATCTTGGGGGAACAGATGGTTCTGCTCAAACACTCAATAAGCCTTCAGGATTTTAAACACTAAGGAATTAATTTTAGCTTGAAGCCATATCCGATTCATTGGATATGGCTTTTTTTGTATTATTGATATATTAAAGCTGAAATGAAATCTCTTTTTAAAAATATTTTGTAAAAACTTTCTAAAAATCAGTTCATTCCATTTGCTATTTCAAAAATATTTTATAATTTTGCAGTCCGAAAAGTAGGTTTACTATATGTGAGTGCGGTAACCTGCTGAATAATAAATGCTTCCAAACTCATTAATTATTCAAATTAAAAAAAGAAGAAATGGCTAAAAAAGTCTTTAAAATGGTAAAGCTTCAGGTGAAGGGAGGGGCTGCAAACCCGTCTCCACCAGTAGGACCTGCATTAGGTTCTGCCGGTGTAAACATCATGGAGTTTTGTAAACAATTTAACGGAAGAACTCAGGATAAGCCTGGGCAAGTTTTGCCAGTAGTAATTACTGTATACGAAGACAAGTCTTTTGAATTCGTAATCAAAACTCCTCCTGCTGCAATTCAGTTAATGGATGCTGCTAAAATTAAAGGAGGTTCCGGAGAACCAAACAGAAACAAAGTAGGTTCTGTATCTTGGGATCAGGTAAAGAAAATCGCAGAAGATAAAATGGTAGACCTTAACTGCTTTACATTAGACTCTGCTCTTTCTATGGTTGCAGGTACTGCTAGATCTATGGGATTGAGAGTAACAGGAACTAAACCAACTAACGCTTAAAACTTAGAGAAATGGCAAAATTAACAAAGAAGCAAAAGGAAGCTTTAAGCAAAGTAGAAAAAGGAAGAGTATATAACCTTGAAGAAGGTTCAGCTCTTGTAAAAGAAGTAAACACTGCAAAGTTTGACGCATCTGTAGATATCGCTGTAAGATTAGGAGTAGATCCTAGAAAAGCGAACCAAATGGTAAGAGGTGTAGTATCTCTTCCTCACGGAACAGGTAAAGACGTTAAAGTATTAGCTCTTGTAACTCCAGATAAAGAAGCAGAAGCTAAAGAAGCTGGTGCTGATTATGTAGGTCTTGACGAATATTTACAAAAAATAAAAGATGGTTGGACAGATGTTGACGTTATCGTTACTATGCCAGCTGTTATGGGTAAATTAGGACCATTAGGTAGAGTATTAGGACCAAGAGGTTTGATGCCTAACCCTAAATCAGGTACTGTAACTATGGACATAGGAAAAGCAGTTTCTGAAGTAAAATCAGGTAAAATTGATTTCAAAGTAGATAAATATGGTATTATCCACGCAGGTATTGGTAAAGTATCTTTTGATGCTGCTCAATTGAGAGAAAATGCTCAGGAATTAATCCAGACATTGATCAAAATGAAGCCAACTGCTGCTAAAGGAACATATGTAAAGAGCATTTATTTGTCTTCTACAATGAGCCCGGGTATTGCAATTGATACTAAATCTGTAAACTAATATAAATCCTTAAGACAATGACAAAAGACCAAAAAGTTGTAGCAATACAAGAGATCAAAGATTTGCTTCAGGATGCAAAAGTAGTATACGTAGCAGATCTAGACGGTTTGAACGCTGCTAAATCTTCTGATTTCAGAAGACAAGCTTTCAAGCAGAATATCAAAGTGAAAGTAGTAAAAAATACACTTTTACAAAAAGCAATGGAGCAAATTGACGGAGTAGATTTCTCTGAAATGTTTGAAACTTTCAAGGGTAACTCTGCTTTGATGGTTGCTGAAACGGCTAATGCTCCTGCAAAATTAATCAAAGACTTTAGAAAAAAAGAAGAGAAGCCGGCTTTGAAGTCTGCTTTTGTACAGGAAACTTTCTATGTTGGTGACAATAACCTTGATGCTCTAGTAAGCATTAAGTCTAAAGAAGAAATGATCGGTGAAATCATCGGATTACTTCAGTCTCCAATCCAAAGAGTTGTTTCTGCTCTTCAAAACAAACCTGAAACAGTAGAAGCTAAAGCTGAAGAAGCTGCACCTGCTGTAGAAGAAACTCCTGCTGAATCAGCTCCTGAAGCTGCAGCAGAAAGCACTGAAGAAACTCCAAGTGCTGAATAATTAGACTCAAAAAATAAATAAAATATCAACAAAAACATTACAACAATGTCAGATTTAAAAAATTTAGCTGAAACGCTAGTAAACTTAACAGTAAAAGACGTAAATGAATTAGCTACTATCCTTAAGGATGAGTACGGAATTGAGCCAGCTGCTGCTGCTGTAGTAGTTGCAGGTGGAGCTGCAGGTGAAGCTGCTGAAGAAAAGACTGAATTCGACGTAATTCTTAAGTCTGCAGGTGCTTCTAAATTAGCTATCGTTAAATTAGTAAAAGATTTAACTGGTGCTGGTCTTAAAGAAGCTAAAGATATCGTAGATGGTGCTCCTGCTCCAATCAAAACTGGTATCTCTAAAGACGAAGCTGAAGCTCTTAAGAAGCAACTTGAAGAAGCTGGTGCTGAAGTAGAATTGAAATAATTCAATTTACCTTACAAATAAAAGAGGCTGTCTCAAAAGAGATAGCCTTTTTTATGCAAAAAGGAAAGCTTTCGCTTTCCTAATAGTTGCAAATTGATTAATTTGCATTGTGTTAAGTACGTCAAAAGTAGTCTTTAAAGATTACACCCCCAAAGAAAATCTGCTTTTTCCTCCCAATTTATCGGAGTTGATTGATGAGCGACATCCTGTGAAAATTGTTTCAAACATTATTGATGGCTTGGATATCAAAAGCTTAATTAAAACCTACAAACCTGGCGGAACATCTTGCTACCACCCGAAAATGCTTTTGAAAGTTTTGATTTATGGCTATTTAAGCAATATCTATTCAAGCCGCAAAATGGAGCAGGCCTTGAAAGAAAACATCCATTTTATGTGGCTCTCTGCAATGAGCCGTCCCGATCATAACACCTTAAACAGGTTCCGTAGTGAACGATTGAAAGGTGAGATTAAAGCTATTTTCACACAAATTGTTCTTCTTTTGGAAAAGGAAGGTTTGGTAAGTCTGAAAACCACTTTTGTAGATGGCACCAAGATAGAAGCCAATGCCAATCGCTATACTTTTGTTTGGGGAAGAGCTGTCAAAAAACACAAAGAAAGGATTGCAGAGCAATTAGAAGAGCTTTGGAACTATGCAGAAACAGTTGCCAAAGACGAGCTTGAAAATACAGAAAGTATTGATTTTAAAGAAGTAGATTCTGAAAAAGTAACTCAAACCATCGAAAAGATCAATGAAGTTTTGAAAGATAAAAAAGTAGCTTCAAAAGTTCGTCAGAAACTGAATTATGCTAAGAAAAACTGGGCAGATAATTTAGAGAAATATAAAAAACAGCAAGAATTATTAGAAGATAGAAATTCCTATTCCAAAACCGATACAGACGCTACTTTTATGCGAATGAAGGAGGATCATATGCGAAACGGACAACTAAAACCCGCTTACAATCTACAAATTTCTACCCATAGACAATTCATTTTACATTATTCAATTCATCCCAACCCAACAGACACCAAAACATTAGCGACTCATTTACTGGGTTTTGAAGAAAGCTATCATAAAGCTCCCAAAGAGCTTGTTGCTGATGCTGGTTATGGCTCAGAAGAAAATTACAACTTGTTAAAATCTAAGAAAATAAAAGCTTATGTTAAATATAATTACTTCAGAAAAGATCAGAAATCGGGACAAATAACCACTTCACAAAACAATCCTAAATTGGCAAAAATCAGAGAAAAGGTTTTCAAACTTCTTAATACCAGCAAGGGCATCAAACTCAGAAAACAAAGATGCCATGATGTTGAACCTGTTTTTGCAGAGCTCAAACACAACAAAAATTTTAAACGATTCATGCTTCGGGGAAAAAATAAAGTCGAGGTAGAAATCGGCATACTCGCAATTGCCCACAATCTAAAGAAAATGTCAAAAGCAGCCTAAAACAGACTGCTTTTTTGACTTATATCTTCTTTTTTCCAAGATATTTTTTTTATTCAAAATATCGAAATCTTTTTTCAATGAAATACTAAAAAGAGACTGTCCTTTTGAGACAGCCTCTTTTTATTTTTATGTATTGGGTCTTAGTAAATAAAATATTAACATTTTAGATGCTTTTGTTTGATGCTTTTTTTGTATCCTTGCGGTGATTAATCGTTTAAGGATTTTTATGAAAAACACACTACTTTTAAAAACAATTATTTTGACATTGGTGCTTTCCAGCTATAGTATGGTGAAGGCCCAATATGATCCCAATCAAGATCTTGATGGGGATGGAATCATTAATTCTATTGATTTAGATGATGATAACGATGGAATTCCGGATCTTCTGGAAAGCCCACCTTCTAATACAGTTGTCAATGGTACTTTTACCGGTACTTCAGCGCCATGGGTATTAGGCACAGGTTGGGTTTTCAACAGTGGGGGAGGAAATGTTAGAATTGAAACGGATAATGTTTCAAATAGAGATTTAAGACAAACGGTAAATAACCTTAATAGAACCAATGGAACCATTGCTTTAACCATGAGACTTGGTGCTCAGGATGGAAGTAATGCAGCTGGATCTACTGCTTCGCTGCAGGTTATTCTTAATGGTACTGTATATGCTACAATTAATAATGGTACTACACGAAGTACGGCAACGAATAATATTACCATAACATTGGCGAACGGAGCGACATCTAACTTTACTCCGTATACTACAGCTGTTGCGACAGGATATACTTTCCAGACATTTACCATTAATATTCCATACAATTCTCCTGGTACGGCTGATCTTATTTTCAGAGCGACAACAGTATTGGATGACTGGACTCTGGATGATATTGCTATTCCTGCTTTTATAGAAGATACAGATGGCGACGGTATTCCCAATTATCAGGATTTGGATTCTGATAATGATGGTTGTTTAGATGCTATGGAAGGAGATGAAAATGTTGCATACAGCATGCTGGTTGCTGCAGCTCCGGGTTTAACAGTGGGGACAGGGTCTACAGCACCTAATCAAAATCTATGTTCTACCGGAGCTTGTGTTGATGCTCAGGGAGTTCCTGTAGTGGTTAATGCAGGAGGGGCTGCAGATATTGGTTCGGATCAGGGACAAGGAATAGGAGATTCTAAAAATAATGCTGTTATAGCTTGCTATTGTTACAAGCCAGTAGTAACAGCGGGTACTGCTCTAAATACACCATATGGAATAACAGCTTTAGGAAGGGCAGGAGCTAATAGTGGAAACTGGCCTATGGTAAGAAAAGGAGCCTGGACTGCTCTTGAAGCAAAAACTAAAGGCTTTGTTCCTAACAGATTGACTTCTACACAGATTTCAGCAATTCCTGCTGCTAATTTAGTAGAAGGAATGATGGTTTACAATACAACTCTAGATTGCTTACAGGTAAATACAAATGGAACAGCATCAGGCTGGGCTTGCTTTAATACGCAAACATGTCCCACCAATTAAATCTCTCAATAACTAGTTTAAAAAATCAAAAATGAAAAATATATTAACGACGCTATTTTTATTGTTTTTTTGCTCGGCATTTACACAAGTTGCTATTGGAAAGCAGTCTGTTTCATCAGCTTCCGCCTCTTTGGATTTCGGTTCTGCAAACAGGGGAATGCTTTTGCCATGGACTACTTCAGCATCAGCTGTTACGCCAGTGGTGAATGGAACTATGATATATGATCTTTCTGACCATAAGATCAAAGTAAGATACAATTCAGGCTGGAAGGATCTTAGTGTAGATAATTCAGGAACGACTGTAGACCCGGTAACAAGTGTAGACGGGGTGGCTATACAAAATTCAGCAACTGAAATTGCAACTTCTAAGGTAACGGTAGGAACTCTTGCTTCAACTTCGGGTGTATTGGTGTTGGAAGACACTAATAAAGCAATGGTTCTGCCAAAGGTATCAAGCCCACATCTTAATATCATTAATCCGGCACCGGGAATGATTGTTTATGATACCAACTCAAAACAACTTGCCGTCTACAACGGTAAAGTTTGGTCTTTTTGGAAACAATAACGACACCTTATTTTTTTTATAAAACAAAACCTCTTCAAAATGAAGGGGTTTTGTTTGTGAATGTGGATAACTTTTCGTATCTTTGCTCCTCTTTTGGCGCTAACTAATTGTATGTAAATCTATAAAATATTATAAATCAACTCTTTCATGAATATGAAGGGGATTTCATGTTTATAGATATTGCGGTAATTCTGCCTCAAAAGTATTAAAAATATTTTGCATTACGCTGTGAAAAGATATACCAGTGTTGCAGTTAGAATTAGAAAGTAAGAACAAAGAACAAAGAATAAAGACCAATTCTGATAGCGCCAAACATCTAAAGGTCTTTTCTCTTTCATCTTTTCTCTTTTTGTCTTCTTCTGATATTTTTTTGTAAAATCAAAATATTTTTTAACCCTTCTTAAAAGTTTTATGAGTAAAACAACAGCAACAACTAGGGGGAATCAGAGAATTAACTTCTCATCAGCGAAAGGAAAAATTATCACTCCAGACTTCTTGGATATCCAATTAGAGTCTTTTAAAGAGTTTTTCCAGCTTGATACCCTTCCTGAAGACAGGAAAAAAGAAGGTCTGCATAAGACTTTCCAGGAAAATTTCCCAATTACAGACTCTAGAAACCAATTCGTATTGGAATTTTTAGATTATCTGGTAGATTCTCCACGTTATTCAATAGATGAGTGTGTAGAAAGAGGATTGACGTATTCAGTTCCTCTAAAAGCAAGGCTTAAATTGTATTGTACAGACCCTGAACATGAGGATTTCCAAACCGTAGTTCAGGATGTATATTTAGGTCCGGTGCCTTACATGACGCCTAGTGGATCTTTCATCATCAATGGTGCAGAGAGAGTTATCGTTACGCAGTTACACCGTTCACCTGGTGTATTCTTCGGACAGACTTACCACGCTAACGGAACTAAGCTTTACTATTCAAGAATTATTCCTTTTAAAGGATCTTGGATGGAATTTACTACGGATATCAACAGCGTAATGTATGCGTATATTGACCGTAAGAAAAAATTACCATTAACTACTTTATTAAGAGCTATCGGATTTGAATCTGATAAAGATATCCTTCAGATCTTCGACCTTGCGGAAGAAGTGAAAGTTTCTAAAGCTGCCCTTAAAAAAGTTGAAGGAAGAACATTGGCTGCGAGAGTATTGAACACTTGGTTCGAGGATTTCGTAGACGAAGATACAGGTGAGGTTGTTTCTATTGAAAGAAACGAAATCATCCTGGATAGAGAAACTATTCTTGAAAAAGAACACTTAGATCTTATTCTTGATGCTGGAGTGAAATCGATCCTGATTCACAAAGAAAACAGCAATGAATTCTCTATCATCCAGAATACATTACAAAAAGACCCTACTAACTCTGAAAAAGAAGCAGTAGAATATATTTACCGTCAGTTAAGAAATGCAGATCCGCCAGATGAGGAAACGGCAAGAGGAATTATTGAAAAATTATTCTTCTCTGAGCAGAGATACTCACTAGGAGAAGTAGGACGTTACAGATTGAACAAAAAGCTAGGTCTAAATATCCCTACAACAACTGAAGTTCTTACAAAAGAAGATATCATTGCGATCGTAAGACATTTGATCGAATTGGTAAACTCTAAAGCGGAGGTTGATGATATTGACCACTTATCAAACAGAAGAATTAAGACTGTTGGTGAGCAATTAGCAGGACAGTTCGGTGTAGGTCTTTCAAGAATTGCAAGAACGATCAAAGAGAGAATGAACGTTAGAGATAACGAAATCTTTACTCCGCTTGATCTTGTTAATGCGAAGACTTTAACATCAGTTATTAATTCATTCTTTGGTACCAACCAGCTATCTCAGTTCATGGACCAAACCAACCCATTGTCAGAGATCACTCACAAGAGAAGATTATCTGCACTAGGGCCTGGTGGTTTATCAAGAGAAAGAGCAGGTTTCGAGGTTCGTGACGTTCACCATACTCACTATGGAAGAATTTGTCCGATTGAAACTCCGGAAGGACCGAACATTGGTTTGATCTCTTCTTTGGGAATCTATGCGAAAATTAACAACTTAGGTTTCATCGAAACTCCATATAGAAAAGTAGAAAACAGTAAGATTGATCTTACTTCTGATCCTATTTATCTGAATGCGGAAGACGAGGAAGATAAAGTAATCGCTCAGGCTAACGTAGAATTGAACGATAACGGTGAATTCGTAACAGATAGAATTATTGCAAGACTAGATGGTGACTACCCTGTAGTTGAGCCGCAGCAGGTTGACCTTATTGACGTTGCACCAAACCAGATTTCTGGTATTTCTGCTTCATTAATTCCTTTCTTGGAACATGATGATGCGAACCGTGCGTTGATGGGATCTAACATGATGCGTCAGGCCGTTCCTCTATTGAAGCCACAGGCTCCAATCGTTGGTACAGGTCTTGAGCAGCAAGTTGCAAGAGATTCAAGAATTTTGATCAATGCTGAAGGTACAGGTACTGTAGAATATGTAGATGCAGATAAGATCACTATTAAATATGAAAGAAGCGATGACGAAGATCTAGTATCATTCGAATCTGCTACTAAAACATATAACCTTACTAAGTTTAGAAAAACTAACCAAAGTACTACCATTACACTAAGACCAAACGTAAGAGTAGGTGAAACAGTACAAAAAGGACAAGTACTTTGTGATGGTTATGCTACTGAAAATGGAGAATTAGCTCTTGGTAGAAACTTAGTGGTTGCGTTCATGCCTTGGAAAGGATATAACTTTGAGGATGCGATCGTAATCAATGAAAAAGTTGTTCGTGAAGACTGGTTTACTTCTATCCACGTAGATGAGTATTCTCTTGAAGTTCGTGATACCAAATTAGGTATGGAAGAATTGACAGCAGATATTCCAAACGTTTCTGAAGAAGCTACTAAAGATCTTGATGAAAACGGGATGATCAGAATTGGTGCTGAAGTGAAGCCTGGTGATATTATGATTGGTAAAATCACACCTAAAGGTGAATCTGACCCAACTCCTGAAGAAAAACTTCTTAGAGCAATCTTTGGTGATAAAGCTGGTGATGTAAAAGATGCATCATTAAAAGCTGACTCTTCATTAAGAGGAGTTGTGATCAACAAGAAATTGTTCTCTAGAAATATTAAAGATAAAAAGAAGAGAACTGAAGAAAAACTTAAACTTGAAGAAATTGAAAACACTTACAAGGCTAAGTTTGATGAGTTGAGAAATACTTTAATTGAAAAATTAAATACACTTGTAAGTGGGAAAACTTCTCAAGGGGTTACAAACGACCTTGATGAAGAAATCATCGGTAAAGGTGTGAAATTCACTCATAAATTATTGACTTCAGTTGAAGATTACGTTAACGTTAGTGGTGCAGATTGGACTGTTGATAATGATAAGAATGAATTGATCAAACAATTGATTCATAATTATAAAATCAAATTCAACGATATCCAAGGAGTTAAAAACCGTGAGAAATTTGCAATTTCAATCGGAGATGAGCTTCCAGCAGGTATCATGAAGTTGGCTAAAGTTTATATCGCTAAGAAACGTAAACTAAATGTAGGGGATAAAATGGCAGGACGTCACGGTAACAAAGGTATCGTGTCAAGAATCGTTCGTGAAGAAGATATGCCATTCCTAGAAGATGGAACACCGGTAGATATCGTATTGAATCCACTTGGGGTACCTTCTCGTATGAACATCGGACAGATTTATGAAACAGTTCTTGGATGGGCTGGTCAGAAATTAGGAATGACGTTCGCTACACCAATCTTCGATGGAGCAACTCTTGAGCAGATTACTGAGTATACTGAAAAAGCAAGTCTTCCTAAGTTTGGTAACACTCACCTTTATGATGGTGGTACCGGAGAAAGATTTACTCAGCCTGCAACAGTAGGGGTAATCTATATGTTGAAATTAGGACACATGGTAGATGATAAGATGCACGCACGTTCTATCGGTCCTTACTCATTGATTACTCAGCAGCCGTTAGGAGGTAAAGCTCAGTTCGGAGGTCAGAGATTTGGAGAGATGGAGGTTTGGGCTCTTGAAGCATTCGGAGCATCTAACATCTTGAGAGAGATCCTGACAGTGAAGTCTGATGACGTGATTGGTAGAGCAAAAACTTACGAAGCTATTGCAAAAGGTGAATCTATGCCTGAACCAGGTATTCCGGAATCATTCAATGTACTACTTCATGAGTTACAAGGTCTTGGATTAGACGTAAGATTGGAGGAGTAAATTAAAGATTTAATTATTAAAAAATTAAAGAATTAATCAACTCCGAGATGATAAGAGCGAAAGGAATTTATAAATCTTTCAATCTTTTAATCTTTTAATCAAAATAAAAATTATGTCAAATAAAAATAAATCAAGTAGATTTAATAAAATAACCATCGGTTTAGCTTCTCCCGAATCCATTCTTCAGGATTCAAGAGGAGAGGTTTTAAAACCGGAAACTATTAACTACAGAACGCATAAACCAGAAAGAGATGGTTTGTTCTGTGAAAAAATCTTCGGTCCTATTAAGGATTACGAATGTGCTTGTGGTAAATACAAGAGAATTCGTTACAAAGGGATCGTTTGTGACCGTTGTGGGGTAGAAGTTACAGAGAAGAAAGTAAGAAGAGAGAGAATCGGACACATTAACCTTGTGGTTCCTATCGCTCACATCTGGTACTTCCGTTCTTTACCAAACAAAATCGGTTACCTTCTAGGTATTCCTTCCAAGAAATTGGATATGATTATCTATTATGAAAGATATGTTGTAATCCAGCAAGGTATTGCTAAGAAACTGGATGGTTCTGATTTTGATAACATGGAATTCTTAACAGAAGAAGAATACCTGGATATCATGGAAACGCTTCCTGTTGAAAACCAATATCTTGATGATTCTGATCCAAACAAATTCATCGCTAAAATGGGTGCTGAAGCTGTTGAGGAATTATTAAAAAGAATCGATCTTGATGCATTATCTTTCGACTTGAGACACAAAGCTCACAATGAAGGTTCTAAGCAAAGAAGAACTGAAGCTCTGAAAAGATTGAACGTTGTAGAAGCATTAAGAGGTGCTAATACAAGAATGATCAACAGACCGGAGTGGATGATTATGCGTGTACTTCCTGTAATTCCACCAGAATTAAGACCATTAGTTCCATTGGATGGAGGACGTTTTGCTACTTCTGACTTAAATGACCTTTATAGAAGAGTTATTATTAGAAATAACCGTTTAAAAAGATTATTGGAGATCAAAGCTCCTGAAGTAATCTTAAGAAACGAGAAGCGTATGCTTCAGGAATCAGTAGATTCATTATTCGATAATACAAGAAAATCTTCTGCAGTAAAATCTGAATCAAACAGACCATTGAAATCACTTTCTGATTCATTGAAAGGTAAACAAGGTCGTTTCCGTCAGAACTTATTAGGTAAAAGGGTAGATTACTCAGCACGTTCGGTAATTGTTGTAGGTCCAAACTTACAGCTTCACGAGTGTGGTATTCCTAAAGATATGGCTGCGGAACTTTACAAACCGTTTATCATTAGAAAGCTAATTGAAAGAGGTATTGTAAAAACAGTAAAATCTGCAAAGAGAATCATCGACAGAAAAGAACCTGTAGTATATGATATTCTTGAAAACGTGATGAAAGGTCACCCGGTTCTATTGAACAGGGCACCTACTCTTCACAGATTGGGTATTCAGGCTTTCCAACCTAAGATGATCGAAGGTAAAGCAATTCAGTTACACCCATTAGTAACAACGGCCTTCAATGCCGATTTCGATGGTGACCAGATGGCGGTACATTTACCATTAGGCCCTGAAGCGATCCTTGAAGCTCAGTTATTAATGTTAGGTTCTCAGAATATCTTGAACCCGGCTAACGGTTCTCCAATTACAGTACCATCTCAGGACATGGTTCTTGGTCTTTATTTCATGACTAAAGAATTGAGTTCTACTGAGGATATGAAAGTAAAAGGAGAAGGATTAGCATTCTACTCTCCAGAAGAAGCAGAAATTGCTTATGCAGAAGGAAAAGTTTCTTTAAATGCTAAGGTAAGATGTAGATTACCAGTTAAAGAAAATGGAGAATTAGTAACAAGATTAATTGAAACATCTGTTGGTAGAATCTTATTCAACCAAATTGTACCTAAGCAATCAGGATACATCAATGAACTTTTAACGAAAAAGTCATTAAGAAATGTTATCGGTAAAATTCTTGCAGATACAGATTTCCCTACAACAGTGAAATTCTTGGATGCAATGAAAGATTTAGGATATTCAAATGCATTTAAAGGAGGTCTTTCCTTCTCACTTGGGGATATTGTAGTTCCTGTTGAGAAGAAGCAGATGGTTGCCTCAGCAATTGAAACGGTAGATGAAATTAGAGCCAACTATAACATGGGTCTTATTACAGATACAGAACGTTATAATCAGGTAATTGACGTTTGGACAAACACCAATGCAGGATTAACTGAAATGATCATGAGCAGAATGAAAACCGATCAAGGTGGATTCAACTCTGTATATATGATGCTTGACTCTGGGGCGAGGGGTTCTAAAGAACAGATCCGTCAGTTATCAGGGATGAGAGGTTTGATGGCAAAACCGCAAAAAGCCGGTTCTACTGGTGCGGAGATTATCGAAAACCCGATCCTTGCAAACTTTAAAGAAGGTCTTTCGATCCTTGAGTACTTTATCTCTACCCACGGTGCACGTAAGGGTCTTGCGGATACCGCTCTTAAGACTGCCGATGCAGGTTACTTAACAAGAAGATTGGTAGACGTTGCACAAGACGTTATCGTTACAGAAGTAGATTGTGGTACTTTAAGAGGAACTGAAGTTACTGCCTTGAAGAAAAATGATGAGATCGTTGAGAAAATTTCTGAAAGAATTTTAGGTAGAGTTTCTCTTCATAATATTTATGATCCTGAGACAGATGAATTAATCGCTGAAGCAGATCAGATCATCAACGAGCAATTAGCTAAGAGAATTGAGGAAACAGGTTTAGAAGCTGTTGAAGTTCGTTCGCCATTGACTTGTGAAGCTAAGAAAGGAATCTGTGCTAAATGTTACGGTAGAAACTTAGCAACTGGTAAAGTAATTCACATGGGTGAAGCTGTAGGGGTAATTGGAGCACAATCAATTGGTGAACCAGGAACTCAGTTAACATTAAGAACCTTCCACCAAGGGGGTACTGCAGGTAACGTATCAGAAAACCCTTCAATTATAGCTAGAAGAGATGGTATCGTTGAAATGGATGAAGTAAGAACAATTACTTCTGAAGATGAAAACGGAAACACTGCTGAAGTTGTAGTATCTCGTTCTACAGAATTTAGATTGGTTGCTGACAACGAATCAAGAACACCTTTAATGATCGCAAACGTACCTTACGGTTCGGTATTAGCTGTAAAACCAGGTGATAA